>JAFGEK010000190.1 GCA_016931625.1 Deltaproteobacteria bacterium
TAATTCTCTGTTCCCTGTTCTTTAAATCTTCATTTTGTCTTTAACCAAGCGAGGTTGAACTGGGTATTTAAAGAACAGAGAATAGGGGACGGGGAATGAAAGGCGATGAAGAAATAATGGGGACATCCCCTAATATCTCCCACAAAATAATTTGAGGTGAGTCCTATCGCATTCGCTTTAAAGACCAATCAATACATATGCCACTATGGAGTCTTCTGCATAAGCAACAACCTTAAGCCCAGCTCGGCGGTTGTGCAGTAACTTGAATAGATTTATCAGTTACAAAATGGATAAAACAAATTTTCCAGGCGTGTAATTCGATAGGTGTATCTTTGCTAAATGCAAGGCTTTCTGTGGGCGTCTCTTGGTATATCTGATCACTGACAATTGCATGGCCATTGGCTGCCAAGTGAAGGCGAATTTGATTGGTACGTCCGCTCCTGGGTGTTACCTCAACAAGACTAGTTTCATCATCATTGCGTCGTAATACTTTAATAACGGTGTGTGCCGTAACCCCACGTTGGTTAGGCGCAATGTCCCGGCGACCGGCTACTGATGCTGTTGCGGTTATAGCTTGCTCACAAACAAATTCATCGTTAGATGGATGACCGCAGACGCATGCTAGGTAGGTCTTGTACACTTTATGCTCTTCAAATTGCCTGGTTATTGCACTGGCGGCGGCTTTGGTCTTGGCTAAAATCAGTACCCCGGTCGTATTGGCATCGAGACGGTGTACTGGGCGAAGCTGCCATAATGCAAATGCCTGGCTTAAAATATAAACCACAGTATTTTTATTATATCGACCACAGGCATGCACTGGTAAGGGCGCTGGTTTATTAATGATGAAATAATAGTCGTCATCATAAAGTATCTCGATCGCAGTATCAACATAGGGTTCGATTACATCCTGATATATCGTTTCAATATAGTCGCCAGCTTTAACAATTGTTGCTAGTGTCGTCGGTGCGCCGTTGCAAAGCAGCTCTGCCTTCGACATTTTTGTCTGCCAATGATGCTCTGAGATATGCGGAAATTTATCGGCCAGCAAATCAAGCAAGCGCCAGCCGTGGTAGCACAGTTTAACCGATAATGGCCGATGGCTTTCATAGGGTATGGATCCTGGTAATGGATCACATACGGCCGCGATTTTTTGTGTATATTGTGTATAAAGATTCGAGTTCACGCTGCCAATACCAATAAATTAATGTTAGCTATATTTTCATATCACTTACATTTTACAATCGCATTTTGCTATCGCTACTATACAAAATTATTAATTTTCTGTATTATTGAATGGCTAGCTTTTTATTTTTGTAGTATTTATGAAGAAGTTTCTCAATAAAATTCAGCAATTATCTTCTATATTAGTAACTATTCAAAAAATGTCGCCGAGCACCTACTGCCTATCCGTACTTGATGGGTATAGGAGATTTTAAAAATGGTTATATCAAAACATTTTCTATTGGCAATTCTTTCATTAGCTGTAATTAACTGCAAACTTGATTACAATAATCCTATTGAAAACAAGCCTGTTGGTACTATTAGGGGTAAATTAGTAGCGACGCCAAGTGAAGCTACAGCAGCTTTTACAGCGAAACCTACAGTAAATACAACCGCACTAAAATTTTCTTCAAGCAACACCGCAGCCCTTGAGGCAACTCAAGCAGTTGTTGGCGCCCAGTGTACTCTTGAAGGGACTAATTACACTGCAACAAGTGACAACAATGGTGAGTTTGAACTTAAAAACGTACCGATTGGCGCTTATATTCTTATTTGTCGTGATAGTGAGCGAGCCTATCTTGCAGCAGTTGAAGTTAAAGACGGCCAAGTAAATGATATTGGCACAGTTGAAATAACCCCAACCGGTAAAATACAAGGTATAGCGAAACTTTATAATGCTACAGATCATACTGGCATAACTGTTTTTATTGCAGGCACCTCTTATTCTGCAACTACTGATATTGATGGAGCCTATTTATTAACTGGTGTACCCCGTGGTGTTTACGAACTTCGTTTTGAAAAAGATGGCTATTGGCCAGCTACGGTAAAAAATATCGTGGTTACCTCACAAGCAACAACATTAGCTAAAGATGTATCATTAGGTCTATCAACCGGGCCGTATGGAAGTATTTCGATCAATAACGACGCAAAATATAGCACAAATCTAGAAGTAAGTTTGACCTTTACTAACTCTGATAATGCCTCACTTATGATGCTTTCTGAATCTGAAGGCTTCACTAATGCCAAATGGGCAAATGTAATTAACAGCACCAATTGGACTTTTGTAAACGAAGGAAGCAAGCAATTATATTTGAAATATGCCGACGCCAACGGTCTTGAAAGCCCGCCGATTAAAGCCAGCATTATCATTGATACAGCAGCACCAGTATTAAATTCACTAGTTATAAATGACGGCGTGGCTGATTGGACAACAAATAGTGTGATACAAATTGCTATTGATGCAAATGATACATCTAGTGGTGTCACTTCAATTCGCATTGGCAATAGTAGTGGTAGTGGCTCTTGGGTTGATTTCGCTGAAATAATGAATTGGTCGCTACCGACAGAACAAGGACAAAAAACTATTTATGTTACAGTTCGTGATGCTGTGGGTTATGAATCAGCCGAAGAAACAGCAAATATTTACTTAGATAATGATGAATGCTCACCGGGTACAAGTAGCTGTGATCCTAATGCAAATTGCATTAATACAAAAGGCGCATATATCTGCACCTGCAAAGACAATTGGTTCGGTGATGGCGCTAGTTGTAAAGAGATGGTGGTTGAAGCAGGACCACCTATCACTTTTAGTGATATATATTATCTAGATATTGCAATAAATCCCTCAACACAAAGACCACATCTGGCATATAGTTCCCAAGATACAGGAGTATGGTACATTACAAAAGATGAAGCCAATGAATGGACTGACAGCATTATAGTTTCACCAGATGTAAAAGATGATAGTTATAAATTATCACTGGATACCATCGGCAAACCTCACCTAATCTACTCAATCGTTAGAAGTGATGATAGGCCCTTGTTATATGCCTCATTTGATGGAGACTCTTGGGATACTGAGCTAATAAACGAAACCGCAACAATTTTTACCAGCGATTTTTCCTTAGCTTTTGACAAATCAGACAATCCTCATATTGTATATAAATATAATAATAGCGATTTTACGATATCAGCATACAACTATATTAAAAGAATAAACAATGAGTGGAGTGTTTCTACTATTCCAGAGATTGAGGATGTTTTGCTTAATTTAATGCTTGATAACGAAGATAATCCTCATATCATTCATATGGCAAAAGCACCAGAGGCGAATTATTCAACTGTTTCACACAGTTATTATAATGGCACCGATTGGCAAAAATCTTCAGCAACAAATTTTATCTGGGAACCGATAATGTCTGGAACCATAGATAATACCAGCACTGTTCATATGTGCTTTAGACGTGAACCTCATCAAAATATTTTTGATATAGTATACCTTAAATATTTCAATTCTACTTGGGAAGAAAAAACCTTAATCACGCAAATGCAAGATTACCCAAGATGTTGGGTTACGGTCGATAAAGCTAATAATCCGTACCTATTCTATACAGATGGTTGGCCAGGTGAAATTAAATATATTTTACCTAACCGCCCTGACCACCCAGTCAACACTTTATTAACTAATACGGTGAATCCTATTTGGATATATATGACATTTAATAAAGTTGGCGAACCTTATATATTATTTTACGATGTTACCGACTATGAGTTTAAATATGCTCATGTGAAACAAGAATAATACCCAAACCTTATTGGTATCTTTATGCCTCGGCTCGTCGATGACCAAAATCTTTATGAAGCATTTCGTAAAGGCGAGCCGGGAGCATTAGCTGAAGTTTATAAGCACTATGCCCCTGAAATATTAGAATTACTCGAACGTGGGTTTCGCTTTGAAAGCAATGGCAAACAAGCACTCTTTCGTGGCTATACTGAACCCTGGCAAGCTGAAACTGCATTAGCTGATATTTTTATTAAAGCTTTTTCAGTATCAGCACGTCAGGCTTATGATGGTATGCGTCCCTATCGCAATTATCTTTTTGTTATTGCGCGTAATTTTGTTATTGATGATTTGCGCCGTCGCAAAGTTACACTAATTGAATTTGATGAGGCACAACATAAGCACAATTCTACGCACCAACAAACAGACAATCCCCATGATGATGTCGAACATCGCGATATATTAGCGGCAACAAAAAAATATATTGATTCATTAGCAATTACCGAACGCCAAGTTTTTCATTTGCGTTTTCATGAAGGTTTATCAATCGAGGCCTGTGCACACAAACTTAATACCAGTGAACATTTCATTAAAGCTTGCGAAAAACGCTTACGAAAAAATTTCTTCTACTCAATGCAACAACAAGGGTTTTTCGAAGGTTATCGTTACGGCAGTAGGGGCATTGAAAAACTTATAACTATGTTATTTATCCTTGCGGGAGTGAACTTATGAAATGGCACTTCCATGCATTAGCAGAACATCGCATGCGGCGACTGTTTACTGCAAACCTCTCAGCTAAACTTTATCGTCGCGTGCTTGCCGACACTGCTAACTGTATTAAATGTGGCTATAAGTATCAACGCTATCTTCAACTTGAAGCATCAATATGCCAAAACCAAACAAGCGCTAATAACTTTCGTCTTGAACGTGTTGCAACTTTAGTGCTCACTAACAAAAATACCGAGAAGCACCCATTATTTACCATTAAACATTTTAATGTTGCTAAAATTTGGCCTAAAACCATACTAACTGGGTTTGCCTTAGCTGCGGCCGCAATACTATTTTTGGTGCTATCACCATACTTATTTTCAGAGCGGATCCACCTTGCCGACAATGTAAAGCTATCTCCTATAGAATTTGTAGCACGCGGCTTTGGTGCTCAGTCTAACCTTGCTAATATTGGCATACGTGTTTTTCGGGTAGATGCCGAAAGCAATAAAATTAGCGAAGACCACTCACTTTCTGTTACTGATACCATCACCTTTACCTATACTAATACTAGTAAAAAACCACGCTATCTTTCGCTATTTGGCATGCAAAAGTCGGGCAAAATATTTTGGTATTATCCTGAAGCTAGCGGCAAAAAATCGATTGCTCTTGCAAACGATGTTGTAGATGAACCATTAGCTGACGGTTTTCGCTTAAATATAAGACATAAGCCTGGGTGGTTGCGCATTACTGGCGTGTTTTCAAATGAGCCTCTTGACCTTACTGACATTGAAGATTCAGTAAAAATTATTGCGCAAAATCCCGAACAATGTCGCAAACTTGCACCTTTGACACTTGATAGTCTACACAATGACGAATATTCTGTGCTAATTAATTTAGCACCACGAAGATAGTTGGAGCTTTTTAATAATGGTAACTTCTCTAAAATTCTGGGCAAAACAGGGATGTCATCCTGAGCATGGCGAGGGGGATGTCATCTCGAACGTAGTGAGAGTTCTTAATGTACATTTTAAATACAAGAGATCTCTTTTAGCTGCGTTTGTTTGGGATAACATTGTACATCTTCACCGCGACTTTTTGAGAAGTTATGTAATAATGAAACTATTTAGTGTTTTTTGTTGCGTTTGCTTTATAAACCAGCAATTAGCCTTTGCAAAAGAAAATGCCCGCAAAGTTAATACATTACAACGATACGCCATTATCATTGGTAATAATCTCAGTCTTGATGCCAACACAAGCCCGCTAACTTTTGCCGATGATGATGCCGCAAGGTTCTTTGAACTTTTCTCAGCAGCCGAGGCAAAAATTCAGTTATTCACCGTTCTCGATGCTAATGCTCAAAAACGCTATGCCAAAGCGGCTAAACAGGCTCAGCCTCCTTTACGTCGTAAAATTCTTAGCGCTATTGATAATATGTTTAAACAAATTCGCGATAACAATGCATCCGGAATAACAACACATTTTTATTTTATCTTTTCAGGTCATGGCAACGTTGGTGCCAATCACGAAGGTTATATTAACCTGCAAGATGCCCGCTTTCATCGTAGCGAGCTTTATCGCGAGGTTCTAGCACGCTCGCCCGCAACCTATAATCATCTCATTCTTGATGCTTGTCATGCATATTTTTTAGTTAATAAACGAGGTGATGGTGATTCAGAACGCTATGGCGACTACCAGGTTGCAGTACGCGACTTTTTGCGCACCGAAGAGTTAGCAAGTTACCCCAATACCGGAGTTTTACTGGCATCGTCTAGTGAATCAAAAACTCACGAGTGGAGTCTATGGGAGTCAGGGGTATTTTCGCACGAACTAAGAAGTGCCCTTGTCGGTGGGGCAGATGTTAATAGCGATGGCAAAGTAACCTATGCCGAAGCCGCTGCTTTTATCGAAGCCGCAAATGTTGCAATACCTGATCCCAAAGCGCGTCTACGCGTGTTTTATCAAGCTCCGCAAGTAAACATTGACGCCCCTATCTTTGATACGAAGAACTTGCAGCAAAAAGCTTCTATAGTTATCGAACCTTCTGTGGCCAATCATTATTTTGTTGAAGATAAACGTGGTGTACGCATTCTAGATGTACATCCAACTAATGAACAAACCGTTCGTGTTGCATTAATTGGTAATGCACCATTTTTCATAAAGACCGAAACTAAAGAAAGCCGTCCAATTAATAAAGGTATCCACTCGCTGGCGCGTCTTAAATTTAGACCATTATCCCTATCTCATCGTGGCAGTACCGAAACAAGTTTTAGAAGGTATCTTTTTTCACAACCTTTTGGAGAAAATTTTTATAAAGGACTGATAGCGGGAATTCAAAAAAATGACTCAAGTATAACCAATAATACATTTAGTATAAAAAACACTGGGCCCACACAACGTCTTTTGGTGGCTGATTTACAAGGAGCACAAAAATACAAAAGTTTAATTCAAGCCAGCAGCGAAGCTATTCGCGAAACCGCAAGCAAAGTTGGGGGGTTTAACATTATTGATACTAAAACCTTACCCTCAAAAGATAAGTTATCTGACACATTTGAAGACTGCTTAAAAACGGCCAACTGCATTCAAGCTACCGCGCACAAAGCGCAAGCTGATTTACTCGTTATTGGCGAACTTAATGAAATTGGTAGCAATTCTTGGCAACTGATCATACGTAGCCTCGATGGCAATAGTGGTGTCGAATTAGAAAAACGTAGTGAAACTATTAAAGGTGATGAAAACAAGGTTGTGCAATTAGCGCAATTGCTTACACAATCACTCATTGGTGTTGGTTCGCCTACTGGCAAACTCGATGTTGCAGCATCGCCTGCAGGCGCTTTGATACGTATAGATGGTCAAATTTTTGCAACCGCACCAATGGCAAACGCTAAGGTTTTATCAGCGGGCAAACATCTTCTCACCGTAGAAGCTGAAAACTTTTCGGCTCAGGTTGAAGAAATAGTAATTATTGGGGGTAAAACTGAATCACTTAAGGTCGATTTAAAACCTACTGAAATAGATAAACCGATCAGCAACCTTAAACGTACCAGTTATGGGATGCTAATAGCCGGGGGAACTGCTGGCGTTACTGCTGGTGCAGCGTATTTTTTGGCGCTTAATGCTCACCAATCTTATGAACAGGCCAAAACCAAAGATGACGCCCAGTTGTGGCATGATCGGGTCGAAAAACGTATGTTAATTACCAACATAGCGGCTGTTTCGGCGGCTGCTCTAGCGATTACAGGTGGGGTACTTTGGTTGATTGACTCAAAAAATTCACCAGATACGCCACCAGCTCTCACTATTAATGTTTTTGGCGCACCAAATCATTTTAGTTTTACGATAAATGGGCATTGGTGAAGATTTGATATAGATACCATTGCATTCCTCCAGAATTCTCGCGTAGGATCATAAGAATACTTTTCTATCAACCAGAGGCGATAGCTAATGGATAACGCGTCTGCAAAACCCGTAGGGAATCCAGCCAATCGTTCGCGACGTCGCGCCATCCCTATTATTGATGCTCGTTTTCAGTGGAAATACACACTGATAATAACTGCACTTGGTGTTGGTATCACTGCAATTATGGGTGCATTTCTTTACCGCGCTCATGCTGACAACACTCGCCTGCTCGAACTTGAAGGTAATTTGTTACTGCAACAGCAAGTTATGCGTGGCGATCAGATCTTTTTACTTTATATTGTAGTGCTGGTGATCGTTATGACTGTAGCTCTGGCATTTTGGGGCTTAGTTGTTACTCATCGCGTTAGTGGACCACTGCATGTAATTGCTCGCTACTTAAATCAATTAGCTGATGGTCGTTATCCTGATTTACGCCCTTTGCGTAAACACGATGAACTGCAAGACTTCTTTGCTACATTTGAAGATGCGGTTAATCGATTGAAAAATAAAGATATTGTCAATCTACAGAGTATTGATGAGGCTATTGCGGCAGTGAAAAAGGCTTCAGAAAAAAATGCGACCGAGAGTCTTGCCATTGCTATTAAAGAGCTAGAAAAACAACGCAGTGCATTATCGCGTTGTATTTACGGTGACTAGCCTTCGATATTTATGTCAAGCAAAGTTATCGAGTAAGACCTACGCGCTTTAAATGAAGTTATCAGCTACTGAAAACGGGCATTATTATATTCGCCAGCAATCTCTTTGCCTAAGCCTTTGCCTAACGAAATAATGTCATAATCGTCCTTTGGGGCACCCATTTCTTCGGGATCTATTTTTACTCTACGGCGTTTATATCCGATCGCTTGCCAACGCCCGACTGATCCTTTGCGCATAAAGAGCTTTTTGCCACGAAAACGATATTCACCAGTCAGACGTTTAGATTTTCCTCCCAGCAAGGGCGTAAATACCCATTCCCAGCTACTATCTGCAGAAAAAGTAAGCACTTTTTCTGGTGCACCTAAAGGTTCTCCATTCCAGGTGCCAAGTAACTGATTGTTTAAATTCTCGTATTGAAGTTTAGAGGCACCACCACCAAATAATGAGCCGCGTAAATATAATAAGGTATCTGCTAAACACAAAACATCAGGAGGCATGCCACTTTCAGGTGTTTGTTCTCCAACCTTCTGAATTGTAATGGTGTATTTTTTACCTTCAAGGGCTTGATTAAAAACTTCAACGGCTGAGGTCGTGCCAACATCGACAATAACTTCTTTGTTACCATCTGAAATTCTTACAGAATTTATAACGCTGCCACTTTTATTTGACGGATTGATAGCTACTCGGTCAAGTTTTTGTTTGTGTTTAAATACAATTTCAATACCAATTCTACTTGATGTATCTTCAGGGTCAGAACACCATATTGTACTTGGATCATCATCAAGCAAATTTAAAGGATGGTATAAACCTTTATCTTCTGTTGCTTGATACTGACTAGTTGCTCTAACAAAAGAAATACTAGCAGCTACGCCATCAGTAGAAGCAACGAGAATATATAATACTAGCACTGCTTTTAACAATCTCATCGTCACCACCATATATAAATAGATATATAGTGCACATGACACATATTGCCAAGACGAGCGTTATACCTATCTTGCTGTTTGAGTTATGCAACTTATGTGTTTTATTTAATATATGCCCCCTCTTTGACTGCAGTACAATCCTTCATATACCAAATTTCATATGCTACAATTAAAATATATGTGAGAAATTGTTATGGCCGACAGACAACTAGTTGTAATTGCTGCTAATTTTACATTTTCATTCCCGGCCAAAATGCTTGCACACATAAGTAACAATATAAAACTAGGAGAACATATCACTCAGTACGCTACCAATGGCGATATTAAGGGTCTTGAGCAACAATGCTACCAGCGCGTACTTAATACTAAAGGGCCAGTAGTATTAATTGGGATTTGTATACAGCCAGACACCCATATCATGGCTGATTTTAAGCAGGCCAAAATACCGGTAATACTAATTGATGAAACAGCCGAAGGAGCATCTACGATAACGACCAACAATTTTTTGGGTGGCTATTTAGCTACGGAACATCTTATTCATAAAGGTTATCGCAATATTGCCATTATATCAGGGCGTACTGATGTACAAGGTGGCTATAATTCTATAAAACGCTTAGAAGGAGCACGCCAAGCTTATTATGACAATGGACTAATATTTAATAAAAATTACATAATAGAGGTACAAGATTATTCTTATGTTGATGGCTTAAAAACAATGCAAGAAATCATACAAGACAACAAACATGTTGATGCTATTTTTTGCGCTGCAGGTGATGATTCTGCAGCAGGGATTCTTCGTGCTGCTCGTGAGCATGGCTTATCAGTACCAAAAGACTTAGCTATAGTAGGATATGATGACACGGAAGTTGCACAAATTTTATCTCCATCTTTAACAACTATCAAACAGCCACTAAAAGAAATGGCAGAAACAGCCTATAAAATTGCAGTGACAGAAAACCTTGATGAATTAATTAATAATCGGCGAAATGTGGCATTTGAACCTGAGTTGATTATACGCGAGTCCACATAAAAAAATAATGCATTATAGCTAACATTTTTTTATCTTGGTCAGCACCTTTTTTATCCATGATTCAACCGCTGCAACTGTACGAGGGATATTAGTTAAAACTCTATACCCACTTTTAGTAACTAGTACGTCATCTTCGATACGAATTCCGATACCTCGATATTTTTTGGGTACGGTTAGATCATCTTTTTGAAAATATAAACCTGGTTCTATGGTTAATACCATTCCGGTTTCAAGCTTGCCACGTCGATAACGTTTCTGACGAGCGCGATCACAATCATGCACATCAAGTCCAAGCAAATGTGAGGTACTATGAAGAGTATATCTCCGGTAATATTGCTTTTGTTTTTCTAACGCAATTTTGGCGCTCATAGACAAAATGCCTAAGTGCTCTAATCCTTGCGCTAACACTTTAGCAGCAGCACGGTGTGGAGCAAGAAAGTCATTGCCTGGTTTCACCGCATTCATTGCGGCGAGATGCGCAGACAACACTAACTCATAAATAATTTTTTGGGTTTGCGAAAAACGCCCACTTGCTGGGATGGTACGTGTAACATCAGCGGTATATAGCTCATGACTTTCAACACCAGCATCAATCAGCACCAAATCCTTCTTGCTAATTGGGCCATCATTATTTGGCCAATGTAAAGTACAAGCATGAGCCCCTGCAGCAACGATTACTCCATAGCCAACATCATTGCCTAAAAGTCGAGCCCGTGAAGCAAAAGCACATTCAAGCTCACGCTCGTTACGTGCTTTAGGCAACAATTTAATAATATCTTCAAATGCGCTACGGGTAGTCTTGGCTGCTTGTACAAGTGCATCTATTTCGGTTTGATCTTTTACAATACGCATTTCGGCAATGAAAGTTGCAAGTTCATCGTCGCGTTTTTTATGACGCGCCCATTTAGCATCAAAAACAGGATCTATATTGCGGACAATACGATAACTTGAACGACGCTTTTTTAATTTACGCAATAAAGTTTCAAGCTCTGCTAATGGCTGGCATTCATCAACACGATAGCGAATCTTATTTTCGTGCAAAGTTAAACGCGGCCCGACCCAAAGTTCGCCCTTTATGCGATCAGTAAAAAAACGTTGATCTTTACGACTGCAGTCGGGTTCAACGTATAAAACATGTTTATGTCGGCCTTGTTTCTGTGGTTGTAAAACCAATACGCAATCTGGTTCTAAATTACCTACTAAATAATAAAAATCGCTGGCAGCACGAAAACGATATGGTGTGCTACTGTTGCGCATTTTTTCACGACCAGTCGGGATTATCAACGTTTCATGGGGAAATGCCTGTGCCAATCTACGGCGACGGGCGGCATGTTTTACCCAATTTTTTATAGGAATAAGTCTTTTTGTAGTTTTTTTCTGCCAATGACCCATCATAAATTCAATTAGGGCTGCTGGCGTTGCGCTGTCATGTTTCGCTCTTTTTACTACTGATTTTTTTAATTTTTGCTGCCGCTTGCTAATCATGAGCGTTTCGTAGCAAGTTCTCACCCAAAGAGGCAATCAGGAATACTGACAACGATACAGATTTAATTGCTATTTTTTCTAAGTACATATTGGTCTTAGTTGTACCATAGGATAACTTAGTTGAATTGTATGTTGACCCGGAGCGTTTAATGATTATGCGTATAATCTGGATCACGGTTTTTCTAAATTTGCTGGCTTGCTCACCAAAGCAACTAGAAGTTACGGTTTTTCAATTGTCGATGCCTTTGACCTTATCACAAGCAGAGTATAGGTTTGCCCGAATTACTCAACTTGATTCATCTTACGAGTTTGTACTCAATGATAATGGAAGCATCGCCGCAAAAGTAATTGCTGGTTTGCCGGTTACAATTGAAGTTACCGCCATAGGAGTTGAAAATGAAGCTGCCGTACCCGCAATAGCTGCGTATTTTGGCAGTAGCACCATTATTCCGGTGCCAGGTACTATGGAAGTGGCATTAAATTTAACTCGTGCAGCCGAGCAACGCGGTAGTGTATTGCCAGTATATCAAATAAATGGTGAAACGTTCAGTGTTAACACTAATATATCTATTACTGATACTAAGTTAGGTATCACTTTTACCACATTGACGGTAAGCCCAAGTCAAGTATTTGCCATACCACGAGGGCGAACTTTTACTTTAAGTGTTGTCGCTGCAACTGAACCAACGGGTACGGCTTCTATTGAAATAGCTGGGAGTGAATTTGCTCCGCAAACAATACTGCCAATCACGCCACCAATTTTGCCACAAACCAGTTTGCAGCTAAGCACTTCGTCTAATCTTAACAGTGAAGCCGTGGCTGCTGATACGCGATTAATTTTTGAATGCGTAGAAGCTCAATATTGTAATAAAGACCTTGCTTACGCATCTACTATACCTTTAGCTGGACATGTTGATGGCACCTATACATTTAGCTGCCGCTACCCTATCGCCCCTGATTTATGCTTTGCGGTTAATATCCTTATTGATCAAACACCACCAACTATCACTTTAACTGCTACACCACCTTATATTCCTGAGGTAGCGACCCCAATGAGTGTTTATATAAAAGCAAATGAGCCGATTGCACCTACTGCAGTACAACTATCGGCTGCTGGTGTTGATTTGTGTGCCGCCCCGATATCTGAAGACGCCACAACCGTACGCTGCGATTTTTCTTCAACTGCTCTATCTTATGAATATGCTGATATTGTTGCCACTGCGGCTGATGCCCTTGGTAATAGTGCCAATGCAACGATAAGATTACGCGCTATCCAAGGTAAAACATTAGCTATAATTGGTACAAAACTATATCCTGAACACCCCGCCGCAAATACTAGATTCTTCTTAGGAATTGATTTGGCCGGGTTTAATAATACTTGTATAATTTCGGCATTAGCGCCCTCATATACCCTTGACGCTATGCCAACTGGCATCAGTATTTCACCAAATGAAGCAATTATCGGAAGCTTTTTACCTATTGATGTCGACCTGCGTACCGAAAACAATGGTGATCCTGGCATTGCCACTCATTGGGTTGAGTTATCCGGTCATACTGATTTAATTGCTGGTGATTATACTTTTAGTTTCAATACTAACGTGACTTCATGCGGCATTGATACTGCAACTTTTACGGTGCATCTTGGTGCCCCGCCACCGACATGGGCTTTAGGTAGCGGTAATTTAGTTTATTCTGAGTGGGCTGCAGGTCAAATATTACCATTTCCAATTGTTGATACCAATAGCACGGGGCCCGATTATACTACTTCAAATAGATCAGTTATTGAGGTGGCTACTACTCGACAAGGCATTCCAACTCTTAAGATAGTTGGTCGCGGTCAAGCAACGGTAACTGCTTACCCAACCGGGCAAACAACTAATGGTAGCGCTGCAAATTTCTCAGTAGTTGCCGGGCCGGCACTGGCGTTTTTAGAAAGCGGTGGCACTAATGGTTGGGTAGTGACTACTGATTCTACGCGTACGACTCGTACTTTAATTCAAGAAACAATTGGTCAACCCTTACGTTTGTTGTGGGAACCCACCAGTGATGAATTAATTGTAGTTGGCACATTGGGTATTGAAATGATGTCTTCGCAAACAGTAATACCTGTAGTAACCACCACCCAAACAGTACCGATAGTAGATGCAGCTATCGCGCCCAATTCTCTTGCGGGGCAGCAGGCGCAAGTATTGGTTTTACGTAATAATGGCACAGGTTCTGAATTATATTTATCGCTGGTAGATATTACATCGCAAACTGTTACAGACCCACAAACTATAGTTTCAGACTATAATGGCCCCTATACTATAGCTTACCTTGAAATGAGCAAAGATATTGCGATATATGCTAGCGATTTTGGTGCTTGGTATCGACTTAATTTTAGTACTGCTACCTATAAAAATATTTTAACGACTTCAGCGCACCCATTTGTTAAATTATTTATCGACCCCACAACTGGATATCTTGCTGGACGTGCAAATTTAAATGGCGGGACTCCAATAATTGCCCAAGCGACTACAATTGGCCTTAGTAACCCCCAACCTGAGCCTTTTATTGATAATACCTCAGTACCGCTAGTCGCAGATGCTATGGCTATCGATATCGTCAATGGCACGCCATTAATTGCAAATATTAATGGTAGCGATACTAGTATTAATAGATACAAACGTTTTGACCGCTCTTGGCAAGGCTCTTATACAATTAGCAACATCCAAATCTCTCACCTACTTGCTGATGCTACTGACCGCGTTGGCTTTGCAGTTAGCAATACTATCCCTGCACAACTATCAGCATTTAATCTTGATGATGGTACGACGTTACCAATATATGTTACACCTCCGGCGTTTGGTGATAATCCAATCATCGATGCCGTGCTGCGCGCCCCACAATTAGCAAGTATATCACTTACGGGCACTACTCCTGGCTCATTGGTTACTTTAGGTGGCACCTATTTTGCTGGTGATGGTAGTGATCAAGTTTATATTCAAGGTATAAGAGCTACAATTGTAAGCTATAGCCCTAACGCTATTGTTGCTCGTATACCTAGCGAGCTTGCCAATATTCCTTTTGGCGATAATATTTTGGTAGGGATACGCTCACACGGCAGACTGGTGCAAAGTTTAATGCCAACAACCTTTATTAATGGACCATTATTAACCTCAATCTCTACCCCTAGCGATATTAGTTGCACTACCTATTGTCCAGGCCTAACAACTAATCCGAAAGTATTGACAGCGCCATTTGAGTCATTACAGGTTATATTAAATACCACTGGTTTTATTACAAATTATGGTGGGTCTGATTCACTACTGGCTGGTGGTGCATTATCGAGTTCTGGTTTTTTAGGTGATGGTCGTCGTGCTGTTGCAATAGATGCTTCAACTACACCACTAATATACGACATCAGACCAAATTTAAGCGAAACCAGGTCTTGGAATTTTAGCCATACACCTTATGGCGACATAGTTGCTGATCCCAGCAACCGCTTATTTGCTGTTGGCTATGATATCGTGGGATTGCCTGATGATGCTATTGTATTATATTGGACAACTAATTTTGATCAAGCAGCAGGTCTGATTAATTTATCGGGTTCTGTTGACGCTTATGCTTTTACTCCTGATGGCAATACCTTAGTTGCCATTGGTAGCAATACTGGTACACTTTTGTTGCAAGCGGCTGATGTTTCACAAGTTTTTGATGCTTCTAGCAATACCACTGATGTAACGGTGAACCTTGATTTAAGCACTTGCCCTAATACGTCAATAAATTTTTCAACCATTCAGTCTTATTCTGTTAATTCAACGAAAACTTTATTGGTCGCTCTTGGCAATAGCAGCGAATTATACCTTGGCACAATTACCACTGACACGAACGGAGATTTAAATCTAACTTGTGCACCACCTTTAGCTATAGGCAGCATAGTAAGAAGTCTTAAAGTAACACCTAGTGGCAGATATATTACCGTAAACGACAGCAACGGTCAGGTTTGGCTAATTTCACCAAGTACTCCACGTATCTCAAATAAGGTTAATGCCGGTAGTGCAACCCAAGCAGTTAGCAGCATGGCCTTTAGTCATGAAACTACTGCACTATCTGATTTAACATTTTATGGTGGGGTTAGCGGCGATGGCTCAAATACTGGCAAAGTTATCAACGCCTCTATAAGGTAAATTCCTATGAGAATTATTTTTATAATATTTGCGATTGCAACAGCAATTATTTTTGCACCATATGCTTTTGCTGATGATAACCAAACACAAACTTTAGTGGAAAATGCTAATCAGAGCATTAGCGCAGGCGATTTTAATACTGCCTGTACAAATCTAGACCAGGCTCTTAAAATTGACCCCGATGACGTAGATATCTTGTACGCATTAGCTATAAACGCCGAACGCTGTGGGCGCAGTGATGCGATAGAAAAACTTGAGCATCTACTATCGCTTGACCCTAATGCTGATGAAGCTAGACTGCAACTTGCACTTATACAATCACGCCTTGGTAATAGTGATAAAGCTAACCAAGCGCTTGACTATGTATTAACTCGTCATCCTGATTTGCCTGCCGCTATTGCCATACAATGGCAAATACAAGCAGGCGTTGCTATCGAGCCCTCAGCTTGGCAACTTAACGGTCGACTGGATTTAGCTTTTGGTTATGACTCTAATCTTGGGCTTACTTCAACCGTATTACCGCAAGCATCACAACAAAGTGTTGGTTTGGCGTTAATTGATCTTGCCTTTGGGGCTCACTATCGCGGCCACAATCGACCCTATGTGGCTTTTGTGCGCTTTACTAGCATACAACCATTTAATGACCGTGATATTAGCACTAATAGTGCCGCAACTGTTATTGGCTTTGGCGCACTTGGCCGCAAATATTTTCAAGATATTGAAACCGTGCTTGATCTTCGATACGACGAAGTCTTCACTAATTCTTTTAGCAAACATCGCGAACGCATTATTGCCCCTAGCTTAACTTTCGCAAAATCAATAAACGCACTGCAAAGATTACGTGTTTTAGCAGGCTTTGACTATCATGATGTTATTGCAAGCCCACAAGCTCTTGATAAGAGCGCTGCCATTGAACCTGATAACTTGGTAGCGCGTCTGGGTTTACGCGATACTTTGTCTATTGATAATTGGTCAGTTACTGTTGATGCAGCCTATCGTCATAGTTTTCCACAAGCGACTGTTGCTGTAGGGGGTATTTCACGCAACGTCGATTTCTCTGAGTTTAGCGGACAACTATATGGTGAAATGCGTTTAACCCCAATGCTTTCAGCTTTGGCGCAAACTGGTCTAGCGACACGTAGCTTTACTGATAATGCTCGTCCACGCGAGTTAACCTGGCAAGCACAAG
Organism: Deltaproteobacteria bacterium; assembly: GCA_016931625.1. Classification (NCBI taxonomy): domain Bacteria; kingdom Pseudomonadati; phylum Myxococcota; class Myxococcia; species Deltaproteobacteria bacterium. The sequence continues at coordinate 17,345 of JAFGEK010000190.1, forward strand.
CTGGCCTGCGTGCAAGCTTTGAATTTATTGAACTACATGCTGAGTATGCTTATTTTCGCAATGATTCAAAAACTGATGCTTTTACTTGGGATAAACACTCATTTTTCGCGGGCGTGCGCGTTTATACGCTATAAGGGTAAGGAGAATAAACCATGTTACCACAACTTCTCATAGCCATCTTGTTGCAAGCCCCAGCTATGGCGATAAATGTTAAAGGCCATGTTGAAATGAAAATCGGCCCAACGCCTATTCAATTAACTCGTTTTGTCGCGGTGCCTGATAGTGCTACAGTCATTACTTATGAAAATTCTTTTGCGAGTTTACGCCTTTTTAGCGGTTCGTTAGTACGCATGGGGCCAAACACCCAGTTACTTATCAAACAATTAAATTATAAAAAACCGGTTGGTAAACGTCACGAAAGCTTATCGGTTAAAGTTGGTCATATTTGGGCTGGAGTATTACGTCTAATAGGTAGTGAATCAAAATTTGAAATTGAAACACCTAATGCCATTGCTGGTGTGCGCGGCACATCATTTTTTGTTAGCGCTACCCCTGAGGCTTCAAATTTTGTCGTAGGCGATGGTAGCTTAGCAATTGCTATTGGTGAGCGCGAAGTGTTGCTTGATGAAAAAGGCGCATCAGTAACTATCGGTCCAGATGGTTTTATTCCGCTAAGTAAAATATCTGATGCAGAGTTAAAAGCATTATTTGAGCGTGTTGGTGGCGCCGCTGCAGTTAATGGAGTGAGCTATCCGACTATTATTGCTGCAACTACAACAAGTGACGAAGCTGCGCGTGAAGCATGGCGTAATGAATTAATGCGCCCTGATCTGCTGATTGACACCCCATTTTTAGGCACTACTAGTTGGTCACCTTCTTTAACTACAACTAATTTGACTGTTCAAGTGAATATACCTACTGCAAATTAAAAATAAAGCTAAATATATCGAGCTGCTATAGATTCTTTTTTAGCTACAGAACAAAGCTGCTTATCTGAAGTAAGCAACAAATCTGCTTGCCCTGTAATAGCACTAGCGAGTTGTATACTATCAAGTATTTTCAGTTTATGTTTGCGAATAATTCTTTTGCTTTCTGATACAAGTAAATCATTCCACTTAACTATGCCAAAATATTGATAATCATAAAGAAACTCGCTCTCAAGCCATTTTGCATCTGCTAAACTAAGCGATTTTTCAGTTAATCGTCTGGTAATAACTGAATTGATTTCTAATATGGTTGTTGGCGCGATTAAAATTGTATGAATAGCTTGTAAAAAAACAGCAAATTCATCAGCACCAGACTCATCAATATATTTTTTAAAAAGTGTTGATGTATCAATTAATACATTCATTCGTTATCACGTAGTTTAATGACTGATTCTGAAAAATTTTCACCTTTTATTTTTCGTCGTTTAATATCTCGTCGCCACCCAGGATGGCTAACATTTTTGTTGTGAGGAACAATATCAGCAATAGCCACATTTCTTTCTAAAATGGTAAGCGAATGACCTGCCTTTACTATTTTCATATGTTTTGAAAAATTATGTAACAATTCACGAACGCCTATAGTTTGCATAATTGACCCAAATTAATAATTACACTTATATCTAACATTTGTTAGACATTTTGTCAATAATAACCAAAGTGCATATGCGTAGATCCCTGACCAGTGCATTTTATTAATTTTTATGGTATAAATACTATAAATCTAAAAATTTTTGTAAATTTATTAAATACAAGCATAGGCCACTTAACTAATGAGAGTGAGTGTCAAATGGCTACAGTTAAAAAGTTTTTAATTTTTCGAAGTAGTTTTGTGGCGCAAAGACTATTTTTCTTTTTTGCGACTTGTACTTTAATGATCACTCTTGCAGCCTGCGGCCGTACCTCGCTTGATAAGAACTATGTTGTGGCTACAGATCTATGGCTAACTGCTGATGGCCTTCAAGCTACTAGTTATAATATTGTTTCTCGTTGCACATCTAATTTAAAATTAACTCTTGAACTTAAACAAGTTGGCAATGCAACCCTAGGTAATACTTCAATAGTAGATGGCAGAGTTTATTATCAACCGTTGCAAGATGGTGATGGTCAAGAAGGTAACGCTTATGATTCATTCACCTATACAATTATCGATCCGCAAGGCAACACTGCTAGTGCAACAGTTTTTGTTACCTTACGGCACTCAAATCGATTTCCTGTAGCAGTTGATGATGTTGTGCAAAGTACTGATGGCAGCGCTATTATAATTGATGTTTTAGCTAATGATAGCGACGTAGATCTCGACGAGCTTGAAGTTACCGCAGAAAACCCTGAATACGGTAGTATTGAAGTAGATAGTGATCAAACAATTACTTATACTCCTGCTGCAGGTTTTATTGGTACAGATTATTTTACTTATACAATTAATGATGGCCGTGAAGGTGAAGCTTCTGCAATAGTGCAAATTGAAGTCGGCCCTATTGATGAGCTGGTGTTGTATCTACCATTTAATGGTAACGCTAATGATCTAAGTGATTATAACAATGATACTGAAATACTTGGGGAAGTAAGCTTAGCTACTGATAGATTTGGCAACAGCGACAGTGCTTATTCATTTGATGGTATTGATGATTATATTAAAGTTATTTCGACTACAAACCTGAATTTTGGATTTGACGATTTAACCTTATGCTTTTGGATAAAATTCACCGGAGATACGTTTAGCGGTAGTGCCGGTCAACAAATGATTGTCTCTAAAGGCGATTACACTGCTACTGGATTTGGCGTTTCTGTATACGATAATCGTATTGCAACTTTCATAGGCTCTGGTGATACCACAAATCCCAATCCTGAAGGTATGCTAGTAAATAATGATTATTGGCATTTTATAACCGTTAGACGAATTGATGGGGTTTTAGAAACTTATGTAGACAACGAAATACAGAATGAAGAAACAAATCAAAACAATATTTCTAACGATGATTGTTTAGTTTTTGGCGGATATTACCCCAGTGGCGACAAGCTATTCAATGGAATAATCGACGATATTCGTATTTATCACCGAGCTTTATCCGAGGGTGAATTAATTTTGTTAGCCCAATAATTTTTGTGCCAGACGTTTTTTAAATTTGTAATAGAAACTTAATATGCTTTTTTAAAAAAAACCAGAACCAATTGTTTTTGTAGCAAAGAATGTATTGCAACTCTATGAAATAACTAATTCAATGTATGCTCGCGTAATTGCAATCAGTCTTGTGTGTGTTTATTTTTTTATAAAAATATTCTAAAAATATTCCGAAACTATGTTTACTTACTTTACCTTTTATATTTTGCCTCTCAATCATTAACAAATTTCTAACTTAAACAGTCGTTTGTTGTTCAGCTCTCTTGCCCCAATTAATTGGTGGAGGATAAGAATTTTGCGGAAAGTTTTGTAACGATACAATCGCTTTAGTTTTTATTTGCTCTCGATATTGTTTTGATGCCTCAGCATAAATTATTGCAAACGCTTCATACTCTGCTTTGTAGGTTTCAACCGCTTTTACACTTGATGCATGACATAATGGTCGGACACTTCGTTTAATGTTGTGCGGTTTATCATGTGGATGTTGCGATAACACCTTGGCTATACCTAAAAATGATTTGTCTTTACGCTGTAACATATGCTCATTTTCAATTTGTGCGACTAAATCCCTTACCATTATTTGTTGTTCTTGTGGCTTGTCTTTATAACAAGGCAGTAATGTTATACGTATAGGATATTCAATATCTTGTTCTATGTTTATTGCCTGCTTTTTAGGTCGTTTCTTTTTGTTAGCTACATTACTCAAACTCAACTTGGGCCAGGCGAAACTTCGTTTGGAACCTTCTACTAACTCTGGATAGCTGCTAAATCCTGGCCATTGGCGACATTTTTTAACTAATCCTTCTTTAACTCCATGAGCGAGAATGTAACGAAGTCTACCTTTTAAGGCTTCATCATCAAGTACAGGCTCAGCGTCATAACGA
>JAFGEK010000191.1 GCA_016931625.1 Deltaproteobacteria bacterium
GCCTTAAGGCGATGGGTTTAAAACCAATGCGGACTATAAGTCCTGTTCCGTGCAAAGCACGGCTTAAGATACCAGCTTAAGCAGGCTTAAGTTTCAACTTTAAACTCTTCATCTGTATCATGATTTTGCTCTTCTATATAAGTCTTTATAGTCTCGTCTGTTACATTACCACTACTTTTTACAGAAATATCCCCTGGCCCAAAGATGACCTCCCCAAAACAACTTTTTTAAATTTGGGAACTCTTACATTATTTTAAATGCACTTTTTCCTTTTAAATATTGCATTAAACGACTGATACATACTTGTGGCGGTATTGATATGAACAAATGAACATGATCTTTTGATATATGACCTCGCATTATACTGACATCATGATCTCCACATATTTGACGAATAATATCACGAAGTCTTAATCCTATATTGCCTTTTAAAGCCTTACGCCTATACTTTGTACACCATACTATATGAAGATGTATTTCAAATAATGTATGTGCGCCGCGTCGGTATTCTTTAATTTCTATGATTTACTACAACCGCGGCTCTTGCTAAAGCCGCCGCCTTAAGGCGCACGGCTTTGACCATCTTAAGCATGGGACAGTAAAATTAGTGTGAAGGTGAAATATGGCTTAATTGAAATACTTAGAGTTCTTATTGTGTTTGAAAATGCATTGCTTTTATTCATGAAAATACTCCAATAAAAGAAGCTGCCTGATTATTTGGTAGCCTTTTGTTATTTTTTCCGGAGGGTTGTTAAACATTCGGTGGTTGTTCAATGGTTTTTTTATATAGTCGACGATAGGCAATATAAACAATTAATATTAGCGACATTAGCCAGGATGAATTCTTAACATCAAGTGCTGCACAACCAGTATTAATAGTTACATTTTTTTGTTCGCTCACAGGATCTTGCTGGGTTACAGGGGCTTGTGTCTCGTTTGTTATAGTGGTGGGAGAATTATTTTGCGTGTTTGAAGTTGTATCTTCGGTAATCGTTGGGCCATTATTATCAATCGGATCATCATGGTCAACTGGCTCTGATGTATTATTAACAGTATATGTGGCTGATACAGTGTCGCTTTGTGTTAAGTCATCATTAAATGCCCGTGCTCGAATAGTGACGGTATACAAAATAGTGATAGGACCAATATACAACTGACTATAGATTGTAGGCTCAGTGTTGTCAGTCGTATAGCGGATTAGCGCACCATTTGTTGAACAAGTAATTGATACCTTGTCTCCTGCATTTATTTGATCTTCATGAGGGGTGAAAATGGGATCAGCAGGTTTATCAGGTGTCGGTTCATTTTCAATAGTGTATTGTGCTTGTGCGATGTTACTATCAATAAATCCAGCTTTAAAAGCCCGAGCCCGAATAGTAAGGTTTTGAGTGATACTAATCGGAGTCGTATACTCTTGGTCAGATATCGTTGGTACACTTCCATCAGTAGTATAGTAAATGGTGGCATCATCAGTACTGCAAGTAATTGCAACCAGAGCACCATTTTGTAATTCACCGCTACCAGGGCTGAAAATAGGAGCAGCAACTTTTTGCGGCGGATTAATTGCGATAGTATATGTTGCAGAAACGATATTGCTTTGAGTTGATTGTTCACCAAAAGCGCGCGCTTTAATGGTGACATTTTGGTTTATTATAATCGGATTGTTATATAAGTTACTTACTTCTGTAGGGTCACTACCATCAGTAGTATAGCGTATGTCCACTCCATTAGTAGCGCATGTGATAGTTACCTCATCTCCAATGGCTACTTCCCCTCCATTGGGAGTAATAATTGGATCTTCGGGGGGATCAAGTGGTGGATCAATTTGAATAGTATAGCTGGCTTCTCTAATATTGCTGGCTTCTAAGTGATCTTTGTAAGCTCGAGCTTTAATAGTTATGTTTTGTGTAATGGTGATAGGATCTGTATATTGGTAACTACTTTGAGTAGGCTCATCTCCGTTAGTTGTATAGTAAATGGTCGCATCATCAGTATTGCACCCAATTATTACTTCAGTGTCTGTTTCTACTTGGCCAGCAGCAGGGCTAAAATATGGTGTTGCTACCTTAGTTGGCGGGTTATTGCGTTCAACAATTTGCGCCAGCATCCACCACATGGCTTTTGCCAAGCGAATACAGCCGTTCTTTCCTATGTGCGAGCGAGCATGATTAGCTATCCCATCACCATAATTATGGTAATCATAGGTACCATATTGGTCGGGCCAAAGAGATTGGTCACCCCAATTTTCTATATCGTTATCTGAATGTACAACTGGAAATTCGTGGCTGTCCCACGTAGTTTTGTTTTGTGTTAAGTCATCACCATAGCTGAGAATATCTGCATAATCAAATAATACTCTATTGCTATCTAAATTTACATAATCTCTTATGGCTTCATTTTTTAAATAACGTTGATAGCCAACTTCGCCTAAGCGTTTAGTACCATCCACAGGGCCGGTGCTAAAAAAGGTAGTTGTTGTGGGCATATGCGCATTATATTCATCAACTGATAATAAATAGTCGTGCAGGGTGATTGGATGTTGGCCATCTTGATTATCATTGCTGTCAATTCCCCACCAATCTTGTAGATTTGCTTTCCATGAATATTGGCCGGTTGCTTGATCTATTCCATAAGAATAGGCTACTCCATACCAATGCACATGCTCATCTTCGTCTTCATCTGGGCTTGCTGTCGCCCCAGTCATATCCCAACACCAACCAAATCCCATGACATCGACTGGTTTATTTTCAATTTCTTTCATATAAGTTAAGTGGTTTTTAATCATGTTGCGTGCTTCTGTGTTTGTCCAAAAAGTCTCTTCACCAGCCCCAGCAGCCCAAGGCCAGTTAGGGCGGTTTTCTTCTCGACGTACCCGAGTAGCGCGTAAATGATCTGTAGAAACAGGTAATTGCTGACTGTCAAAAGAAATCTCAACTGCATACTTAGAGCCGTACTGATCCTCGAGTAATTGCAAGCCATATAAAAGGCCATGGCTATGTGATTCCCCAAGATAATTCAGATGCATCTTTTTTATTTCTGCAATTGTATCATCGCTGATTTGGTCGAATTGAGCTACCGCGTTATGGTTAGCGATGATTTGCGCGTGACTTATGTTAGAATTGAAAAGTAATACAATATTAAAAATGATTAGATAGCTAAAGATTCGATACAGCATAAACGACCCTCTTTCTATAAGTTTAAAATTTACCATTTTTTTTATGCATTGGCGTAATATGGGCAAAAGCTCTCCCCTGTAATTGCATTTTCTTTATCGCTTTTTTGCTAATATATTTATTAGTTTGTCTATGTATTCCCCTAGGCAATATCGCGAAAAGAGAAGAAATATCGTAAAACCAATAAAACATTGTATGCCACAAAAATCTTTCCACTAGTTCGATATGGACTAGTCTTTTAATGTTGAATAAGTCGTGTGAGAGTTTAATTGCAGCTCAAGTTTGTTATGTATGCAGACTAAATTAATACATTATAAAGTCGCAATTTCGTGCAGAGTTTGCAGATATGCTTGGGGCACACCAATATCAAACCGCTTGCCCTGCACCATATATCCGATAAAACCCTCTTCAATACGCAGTTTATCTAGGCAAGAAGTAAGTTGGAATTCACCCTTTTCTCGAATGTTATTGGAAATTTGTTCTTCTAATAAATTAAAAATTTGTGGGGTTAAGAAATATTGACCAAAAATCGTACAATATTGGTTGTCTGGTATTCCAATCATGCGTAGATACTCAGCAGCATATTCGATATCAGGTTTTTCAGCAAATTCTGTTATGGCCATAGTTGAATTATTATCGATCCAAGTTGCCTGCAACTGTGCCAAAATGTTGAATTAAGTGTGCTGGTGTAGTTTTAAACCAACTACACTGCGGCCGAATTTTTCGTAAACATCTAAAAGTTGGCGTGAACAAGAAGTATCAGTGTTTGAAGTATACAGATGGTCACCAATCATTAATAAAAAATGGTTCACGGCCAACCCATTCACGAACACAATAAACGGCATCACCAAAACCATTTTGATTTTGTTGCTCAATAAAGGTGATTTTATGAACGATATTGAGTATATATTCAGATGTTTCTTGTGCTTCTTTTGACAATTTTGCAAAATGTTCAATTGTGGGTGGAGTGTGAAAATAATTTTCAAATAATTGCTGATCACCTTTTTATATAATCACACAAATTTCTTCAATTTCAGCAGCAAGCGCCTCTTCAACTATTAATTGAATAATAGGTTTTACCACTCCATGTTTGTCAATTACTGGAAACATTTCTTTTTTAATCGCCTTAGTGGCGGGAAATAACCTAGTATCAAAACCATCTGCAGGCATAACTGCTTTACTCACTTTTTTGCGTTCTATTTGAGCATTGTCGTTTTTTCGATAGAGCACATTTGTTTGACAACATCAATTTGTGCTTTGGTCCAAATACCTCTTTGTTCAGACCAGCCAATAGCTACATCAACACAGTCAAGAGTGAATGCAAATTGTCCAGCCATGCTGTTACCACAATGAGCAACGGTATCAGCTTCGATGAAACCTGGGCGTATCTCTTGCCATTGCCCAGTATTGATAGGAATTTGATGACGCACTAAAGTGCCCGGCTTTGTTGTAGTGCGTCCATGTTGTGTTTGTTTAAGACGTGTTTGTTTAAATACGCGGTCGATACTGGCTGGTGAAATACGCAGTAACTTGTCTCTTAGGTCATTGCTAAGAGCACCAAACATAGCTTCGTATCCGGGTAACCATATAGGCAGCAAAGCCTTAAAACGTTTTGAACAAGGTAGATTAGCCGCAAGCCAGATTTTTTTTAATACCTTGATTAACTCACGGTCACTATAGCTCGGCTTCTGGCCTGAACGACGCCTTACAGTAAGCCGTCCATTGCGACGCTTAGCAAGTAAGTGCAAGGCATGTTTGCGATGGAATTCACAAGTTGCGCAAATTCCGTCTAAAATTTGAGATTTTTCTTTTCGTGATCGCGCGGCTTGATAGCGCCGTGCCATTGTTGCTAAGTATTCGACTTTGGCAAAAGGACTCATATTTCTACTACTACCGATATTATCTCGGTAACTGTTAATATGAGTCAATGTTTACTAAGATCGCTGACCTTCGGTAACTTCTAATTTGATGCAATTCGCGCGTCTCGTTACAATCACTTCCAGCAAACCAATGCCAAACGAGATTATCTTCCGAGCCACTTGCAAAAGTCGAGCAACCACCTATTATCGTCATTCCTGCGCAAGCA
>JAFGEK010000192.1 GCA_016931625.1 Deltaproteobacteria bacterium
AATAAGAACAGTTAAAATATGCAACTCAGGCATAGCAATTTTTAGTCCTAAATTATCCATTCAACCTACACGCATTTTGGTTTTTTTATGTAAAGTTCAAGATATCTACAGCAAAAATAGCTGGTTATCAGCTGTATCATCACCTTTCATTCCCTGTTCCTTATTCTTAAGTTCTTTAAATACCCAATTAAAAAAATGAAGATTTCAAGAACAGAGAACTTAAAACTGGGAATTTGAAGTGAGAGCTTATTCGTAATCATGTCTATTATTGGTCTGGCTCTTGAGAGTCCACTGATTCTATCTGATCAATCACTTCACCCATTCCCAACTTATGCATACGATAACGTAGCGAACGAAAAGTTAAGCCTAATAACTCGGCCGCTTGTGTTTTAACATTTTCTGCTCGCTCTAGAGCTGTTTCTATTAGATGACGTTCAAAATCGTTAAGGGTTTGCTCTAACTTAATGCCTTGTTCAGGAAATTCTCCTTTTTCTGTAAATAGTGTGGTCTCTTTATCGGTTAGTAACGAAGGTAAGTCTTGGTAATTAATTATATTACAGTTTGCTAAATTTACCGCACGCTCAATATAATTTTCTAATTCTCTAACATTGCCGGGATAATTATAATTAACCAAAGCTCGCATTGCTGCTGGAGCAATATCATCTAATTGCTTATTGAGTTCTTCAGCATGCTTATTCATTAAGACTCTAGCTAATAATGGTATATCCTCGCGACGTTCTCGCAATGGCGGAACTAAAATATGCACTACATTAAGTCGATAAAATAAATCTTCACGAAATGCACCTATACTCACCATTTCATGCAATGATTGATTAGTCGCTGACACAATACGGACATCTATTGTTCTTTCATGTTCTTCACCTACTCGACGAACACATCGTTCTTGAAGGACACGTAATAATTTAACCTGCATATTTGCTGGTAGGTCGCTTATTTCATCTAGCAACAATGTACCACCATTAGCCGCTTCAAACATCCCAGATCTTGCACGAACTGCTCCGGTAAATGCACCTGCAGCATGCCCAAAAAGTTCTGCTTCTATTAATGACTCAGCAATAGCTCCACAGTTTACCGCAATAAAAGGCCCATTTGCACGTGGGCTAGCTTCATGAATCGCACGTGCCACTAATTCCTTACCCGTACCACTTTCGCCTTCAATAAGAACGTTAGTACGCCCAGGAGCTACTTTTTTAATTAAATTGATTACCTTACTGATGCTGATGCTATGACCAAGCAAACGTTCAGTACCAATTTGGCGTTTTATTTGTTCACGTAATGCGGCGTTATCGCGTAATAAGGTTACCTTCTCGAGAGCCTTTTGCGTAAGCGCTTGTACTTCACTTACTTTAAAAGGTTTGGTTTGATAATCGTAAGCACCTAATCGCATAGCTTCAACGGCATTTTCAGTTGTTGCGTATGCTGTCATTATAATTACTTGAGTTTCATTATTATTTTCGCGAACCCAACGCAGTACCTGCAAACCGCTACCATCTGTCAATTTGAGATCTGTAAAAACTAAGTCAGCAGCCCCCTGTGATAAAACCTTACAAGCTTCTGTAACACCAGATGCTACGCGTACTTGATGATTGTCGCGTTCAAGCAAGATTTGCAAGAATTCGCGCATTGAAAGTTCGTCATCTACCACCACGATATTTGCCACAATATTATGCTACCGTTACCCTGACATGCAAACAAGAGGAGAGGTCTAATAAACTTTTTATCTTTATCTAGATTTGCAGCCGTGATTGATGTGCTATAATAACCCACATGAAATGCCAACGATGCAACGAAGAAGCTGACGAACTATTTCGCACCAAAGTCGGTCACAAGACATTAAAACTTTGTGAATATTGTGCCGATGAAGTACGCGAAGAAGAAGAAATTAGCGCCAGTGCAGAAACGAACATGCAAAACATGATGGAATATAAAGAACGCTAATATGTCAAACTTGAACACTTATTGCCTATTCGTTACTGCTCTGAGGTAAAATCACTTTTACAATAGTTCCTCCGCCATCTGCATTAGTTAATGCAATCGTTCCGTTATGTTTTTCAATTATACGATGCACTACCGCTAGGCCTAATCCTGTGCCTTGTTGTTTGCTAGTTTGAAATGGTTCAAATAAATGTTGGCGAATATATTCTGGGATCCCCTCACCATAATCTCTAATAGTTAGTACAATACTTACACCATTAGCCATGCTTTGTTTAATAAGAGATAATTCAACCAAACCACCAGTTGCTGATGCTTCTGCAGCATTACGCAATAAATTCCATAAAACTTGGCGAATACTTGATGGATCGAGTTTTGCTTCAAGATACTCTGGAATATCTACTTTTATTTTTTTATTCGACATAATGTTGTCGGTTTTAATGACATTGCAAACATCTCGTGTAAGGGCAGAAAGGTTTACCTGTGTACACTCAACAGGAGCCGGACGTGCGAATTGCAAAAAATCTTGAATTAATTGTTCTAAGCGAGAAATCTCACGAGTAATAATATCATGTAGCGATGTAGCTGCTGGTGCGTCAGTGTCGTTTGACATTAGCAATTCAATTGAACCTGAAATCGCTGCAAGTGGATTGCGGATTTCATGCGCGATAGCGGCAGCCAACTCGCCTAAAGAAGCCAGTTTTTCTTTAGCAGAAAGACGTAATTCAAGTTGTTTTAATTCTGTACGATCTTCAATAACTAAAATTTCAAGTTTTGGACGATTAACTATGGTTTTGTCACTTTTTTCATCTTTATTTAATTGATTTAGTGGTTTTGAACGAATCAAACCTAATACTCTTTTATTACCATCAATTTCAGTGCTTAATTCAACAAATTTACCTATTGGTTGTTGAATAATTGGTATTGATTGCGGCAATATACTGTCAATAAGATCACTTGTACTTTTGAAAATTTCAAATGCTCTTGGATTTGCGGCATATATACGTTGTTGCTCATCGATTACCAATACTCCAACCGGTAATGCATTAATAATCGCAGAATGAAATATGCGAGCACTTTCAAGATCGGCAAAAGCTCGTGAAGCTTCACTTCGTGCACTACGCCAAAGCTCCGCTAAATATCCGGCCAGAAAAGCAGTAAGATAAAATGCACTTAAATTTGCAATTCCAGATCCAGCAAAACTCCAATCCGGTAACTCAATTATACGATCTGCCGGAAAAATATTATACATCTGCATAACTAGTTGTACGCCATACGCCACTGCACATGTTGCCGCGATTGCTATTGCTAAAGCGCGACCACCAATTACTGCAGCATCAAGTACTACTAATAAATATAAAAATGTAAATGTACTATCGATAACACCTGTGGCCTGCACTACAACTAATGCACTACCTAATGACATTGCGAGATAACCACCAGCTACGGCTACTAGAGGAATACGCCAGCGTAATAACAGACCAAGCACTAAAACAATAAAATAATTTCCTAAAATTACCGCATATAATATATTAGATATACTACCAAGTGGCAGATTGCGCCAATCAACAAATATTGCTAGGGCAAGCAAAATGGTTGCGGCAATAACGCGAAATACTAATAGCCAAGGCAAACGACGCTGTAGCTCACTATAATCTGCTGACCATTGATTGCTACGCGATGCAATAGCAGTATCAAAAAGAGAATGGGTATTTTCATTATTGGGTTGAGAAATTGTCATTACCTTTGTGCAAGTATAAATTGCCTTAACCGCCAACCGCCCCAGCTAATGTGAATACCGGTAAATACATCGAAATAATAAAACCACCGATAATAACTGTTAAAAAAGCCATGATTATTGGTTCAAGCGCTGCCATCATATTAGCAACTGCAGCATCAACCTCTTCATCGTAAAAATCTGCAATTTTATTTAACATCGCATCCATAGCACCGGTCGATTCTCCAACAGCAATCATTTGCACTACCATAGGTGGAAATACAGGTATTTCTCCTAGTGGCTGTGCCATATTTTTACCTTCACTAATCCGTGCACGTACCACTTGTAGTCCCTTTTCAATAACACTATTGCCAGCAGTACCTGCAACAATATCCAAAGCATCAAGAATTGGCACACCAGAAGATAACATAGTACCAAGCGTGCGAGTAAAACGAGCTACCGCAACTCGTTGCACTAATGGGCCAATTATTGGTGCTTTTATAAGTAGCGTGTCGTAAATCTCACGTCCTTTAGGAGTACTAAGCGCCGATTTTAATGCAAATATCGTCCCCCCCATCAAAACAAGTATAGCAATTATGTGTGCGCGTACGAATTCAGACAAATCAACTACTAGTTGGGTCGGTGCTGGTAATTCGCTACCAAAATCTTGAAACATCTTTTGAAAAATAGGAATAACAAATACTAATAATACTATAGTGACGATAACTGATACAATAATCGTAATTACCGGATAAATCATTGCTCCTTTAACTTGTTTTACTAGCTTGACATTTTTTTCCATATAAGCAGCTAGACGATTTAATATCGTATCTAAAATACCGCTGCGTTCACCTGCCGCAACAAGGTTTGCATATAATTTATCAAATACTTTAGGGTGTTTACGCAGCGCATCGGCTAAAGTAGCGCCTGATTCTACGCCTGCCTTAACATCAAGAATAATTTTTTTAAAATCAGGATTTGGTTGTTGCGTACCTAAAATATCCAAGCATTGCACTAAAGGAAGGCCAGCATCAATCATGGTGGCGAATTGTCTGGTAAACACCACAATATCTTTAGTGGTAACACCAGTTTGTCCAGGTAAGCGTAAGGTTATTTGTGTGGGTTTTTTCTTGATGTGAGTAATCATCATACCCTGCGAACGAATCCGCTGGGCTGCTATATCAGTATTTGCCGCCTCAATTTCACCACTACGAATTTCACCACTACGCAGCTTTGCTTCCCATGAATAAACTGGCATGGTTTACCTTACCCTAGTAGCAGGTCCTTTACCTAACAACATGTTGCGCAATTCATCTGGATCAGAACTACGCCCAATGGCTTCTTCAACAGTAATAAATCGTTTTACTGCAGCAAGTTCATACAATGATTGATTCATTGTTTGCATAGAATTACGTGCTTGGCCTACTTGCATTTGTGAATAAATTTGATGGATCTTATCCTCACGAATTAAATTACGAATTGCTGTATTAGGTATCATTAGCTCTAATGCTAAACATACACCACCATTAGTTTTGGGTATTAACTGCTGACAAAATACTGCTTCGAGTACAAACGAAAGTTGTGCTCTGACTTGTGATTGTTGATGTGGTGGAAAAACATCAATCATACGATTAATTGTTTGTATTGAAGAGTTTGTATGCAGAGTAGCAAAAGTTAAGTGACCGGTTTCGCTTAAAATTAATGCTGCTTCAATGGTTTCGAGATCACGCAACTCGCCAAGCAATACCACATCGGGATCTTGACGTAAAATGTAACGTAGAGCGTTCTTAAAACTTTTCGTATCGGATCCAACTTCACGTTGATTGACTATGCAACCTTTATGCGGATGTAAATATTCAATAGGATCTTCAATGGTAACAATATGGCCATGGTCTTCGGTATTAATAAGATCAATTATTGAAGCTAAGGTTGTTGATTTGCCACTACCTGTGGGGCCAGTTACTAAAACTAGCCCTCGCGGTTTACGAGCAAGTTCATGGGTGATTTGCGGTAAACCCAGTCCTTCAATACTAATAATTTCGTAAGGGATCCGACGAAAAGCTGCAGCAACCGCACCTCGTTGCACAAAAACATTAGCACGAAATCGTGCAAGACCTTTAACCCCAAAAGATAAATCTAATTCATTTTCTTCTTCGAAAACATGCTTTTGCGCATCTGTTAATACTGAATAGCATAACTGCTTGGTTTCAACGGCTGTAAGTGGGGCTGTCTTCAGGGGTACTAACTTTCCGTCAATTCGCAATTGTGGTGGGGTGGCAGTGGTTATGTGAAGATCCGAGGCCTTTTTATCTATCATTATTTTTAATAGCGTATGCAAATTTAACTTCTGAGAGCCGTCAGCACCTGTAGGACCTAATGCAGCATGATTCGACATGCTTGTCTCCTAACATGATATCAATCAGAGGCGGTTACGCGGGTAACTTCTTCAAGACTTGTATTACCCTCAACAAATTTAGAAATTGCTGATTGCCTTAAAGTTTTCATACCTAAACGAATAGCTTCAGCTTTAAGTTCGGCAGTTGAAGCACCATTAAGAATTTGTTCTTTTAAAGGATCGCTACATACCATCACTTCGTATATGGCAATACGACCTTTATATCCGGTATTAGAGCATTTCTCACAACCAGTGCCTTTGTAAGCCTGAAATTTACCAATATATTGCTGCCCAAGCTGGATATCCTGCAAAGCTGAAGCTGGCAAATCAATTGGTTTTTTACATTCGCTACAATTTTTACGTACCAGGCGTTGTGCGACAATCGCGTTTAATGACGCGGTGATTAAAAACGGCTCAATACCCATATTCAACATACGTGACACGGTAGATGGTGCATCATTCGTATGTAGGGTTGATAAAACTAAGTGGCCAGTAAGCGCTGCTTTAATAGCAATCTCTGCTGTTTCAAAGTCTCGAATCTCACCAACCATGATGATGTTTGGATCTTGACGTAAAAACGAACGCAGCGCTGCAGCAAAATTCAAGCCGATATCCTCATGCATTTGCACTTGATTAATTCCAACCAAATTAAATTCAACAGGATCTTCGGCGGTTGAAATATTTCGTGTACTTTTATTAAGTTCGCTTAAAGCAGAATATAGCGTTGTGGTTTTACCAGAACCTGTGGGACCTGTAACTAAAACCATACCATATGGTTGTGAAATACCCCATTTAAAATCTTTAAGCTGACCTTCTTCAAAACCCAATTTGGTCATATCAAGTTGTAGATTGCTTTTATCAAGCAAACGCAAAACGACTTTTTCACCAAACAGCGTTGGTAAAATGGAAACACGAAAATCCATTTCGCGTCCCTTGCCAAGCTTCAATTTAATACGTCCATCTTGCGGCAGACGTCGCTCAGCAATGTCAAGATCGCTCATGATTTTTAATCGTGATACCACCGCGTTTTTCAATTTAAGTGGTGGTTTCATAACTTCATAGAGCTGACCGTCAATACGATAACGAATACGGAATAATTTTTCGTACGGCTCAACGTGAATATCACTTGCGTTTTTCTTAATAGCGTCAACTAATATTAGATTTACCAATTTAACAACAGGTGCATCTTCGGCGCTTTTTTCAAGATCAAGAGCATTAATACTTTCATCATCGGCACCAAAAGCTATTTCACCTTCATCAAATCCTTGCATGACCTCATCGTATGAGGCCTCAGCGCCGGTTTTATATAAACGCTCAATGGCTTTAATTATTTGCGTTTCATTAGCTACAACAACTTCAACGTTATAACCTGTTAAGAATTTTATATCATCAATGGCAAATATATTTGAAGGATCTGCCATTGCTACGACCAACGATGCACCCGCACGATGCACCGGTACAACTTGGTGCTTGGTTGCTACTTCTTCACTGACCAATTTTAGAACTTCAGGGTCAATCTGAAAATCGTCAAGATTAATTGAAGGGACATGATATTGTTTTGATAAAAAGTTAAGTAGATCTTGTTCGTTTAACATCCCGAGCTTTACTAGCGAAGCGCCCAAACGTCCGCCGCTTTTCTTCTGTTCTTCTTGAGCTGTTTGCAATTGCTGCGGGGTGATCATGCTTTCACGAACTAGAAGCTCACCTAACCGTGCCATACGTGTAGCTCCTTTTGCACCTGCTATTGAAAACAAAGTAAGGTACGCAATTTTGAATCATAACCGCATATTGACTTGCTTACCACTTTACCCCCAATACGTAATAAGGTTTATTAGCCATGAAAGCCTCAATTAAGACAACTAAACAACCTAACACCAATGCTACAATGAAAACAAACTCCAACCCACATGGCAAAAAAGGTAGAAATTTCTATCGTGATATAATTATCATCGGTGTACTTTTATGTCTGATCATTGGGTTTTTAATAGTTTTAAATCAACAAAACAAAATTCAGCTACGCATAATTGGACACAGCTGGCAACATAAAATAGATATCGAAAAATTCGGCCCCATATCTGAAGATAACTGGTGCGATAACTTACCCGTTGATGCTCAAATAATACGACGTGAGCGCCAAATTCGCTCACAACGCCCTATACCTGCAGGGGATAAATGCATCACTGTACGCCATGATAATGGCGATGGCACCTTTCGCGAATCTCAGAAATGCCAAGAATTATTTAAAAATCAGCCAGTATATGACGATCGCTGTTTTTATAACATCAATCGTTGGCATAATAATCGATTTGTTATAACGCAAGGCAACAAACAAGACCAAACCCGTCCTTGGCCCAAGGTTGAATTACAACAAACCGGACAATGTATTGGTTGCGAACGTGAGGGGCAAAAAATTTCAGAATACATTATATATTTGTTAGTAAGTGATATTGAAAAAAAATATAGTTGCCTTCTGCCTGAATCTCAATGGCTTTTATTAAAACTTAATACCACCCTAAAAATGCCAGTTAATGAAATCAAACAAAAATTACAATGTATTTCGCTAACTTTAGTAAAATAATAAAAATTCGTTTATTTAGTGCAACAATTTACTCAATGACTTGAATCTATCTGTAAGCCATGGGAAAGTAAGCCCGCTTAAAATTAGCTTTTTTAAAAATTATGCAAAGGTTAGTGTTATGAGATTACCTTTAGAAGCTATCATCGAGCAGTACAACGCTGATCCAACTCGTTTGATGGATATTTTGCTCGATATACAATCAAGCAAAGGTCAAATAAATAAAAATACAATAGATATTATTGCTCGAAAATTAAAAATTTCTGTAGTTGATGTCGAGCAAACGGTATCTTTCTATCACTTTTTCTCGACCGCTTCACGTGGCTATTACACCGTTTATCTTAACAATAGCGCCGTCGCCACCATGATGGGCAGCGATATAATTGCCCGTACCTTTGAAAATGAAGCTCAATGTAAGTTTGGCGAGGTAAGCGAAGATGGCTTAATTGGCCTTTTTGAAACCTCTTGCATAGGCATGAATGATCAAGAACCTGCCGCCATAATTAATAATATCGTTTTTCCTAATTTGACAACGCGTAGCGTTAAAAAATTAATTGGTGGCATGCGTCAAAAGAAAAAGTTACGCGATTTGCAGCTGCTTATCTATGGTGATGCCATAAAAACACCTAATCGTTTTAAAAAACTTGCAACAGTGGTTAAAAATAATATTCGCAAAAAAGGACCAGTAATTTTCGGAGACTATAATGAAGGCGAGATGATTGAAAAAATGCTCACTCTTACCCCTGAGCAAGTAATAAATATAATTAAAGAATCAGGCATTCGTGGTCGCGGTGGCGCAGGTTTCCCCACTGGCCTTAAATGGGAATTTTGTCGAAATTCACCAAGCAATAAAAGATATATCTTCTGCAATGCCGACGAAGGCGAACCTGGAACATTTAAAGATCGCGTTATTCTCACTGAATTGCCACGTCTGGTTTTTGAGGGGATGGTACTTGGCGGGTATGCCATTGGTAGCGATGAAGGTATTCTCTACCTACGTTATGAATACCGCTACATGAAGGATTATCTCGAAGATATCCTAAAAAATATGCGCAAGAAGAAACTTTTAGGCGAAAATATTTGCGGTAAAGCTGGTTTTAATTTTGATATTCGTGTTCAATTTGGCGCTGGTTCATATGTATGTGGTGAAGAATCTGCACTTATTGAGTCCGCCGAGGGTAAACGCGGCGAACCACGTGATCGTCCACCCTTTCCTGCAAATCGTGGTTATCTTGATCAGCCAACAGTTATTAACAACGTTGAAACACTTTGTGCTGCCACTAAAATAATCACTAATGGTGCCGAATGGTTTCGTTCAATTGGTACTTCTCAATCCCCGGGAACTAAAGTGCTTAGCATATCAGGAGATTGCGCATATCCAGGAGTATACGAAATCATTTGTGGATGTACGGTACATGAAATCCTGGAAATGGCCGGTGCTGAAAAAGTACAAGCTGTTTTAATTGGCGGGCCCTCTGGGACATTCATTGGTCCTGATAAATTTTATCGTTGGATTGCATTCGAAGACCTTTCTACTGGTGGCTCTTTTATTATTTTCAACCAGACTCGCGATATTTTAAAAGATGCCGTATTGAATTTTACTGATTTCTTTATTGAAGAATCTTGTGGTTCATGTGCTCCTTGTCGTTTCATGACTGTTTTACTCAAACAAAAGCTTGAAAAGATAATTAATGGTAAGGGTGTGGCTCGTGATTTAGTTGATCTAGAGCAATGGAGTTCAATAATGCCTGCAAACCGCTGTGGATTAGGTCAAACTGCAGCTAATCCAATAAAAACAACATTAGCTAATTTACGTCATCTCTATACTGGACTGATTAATACCGATAGCGATTTTATCTCTGAGTTTGATCTGAAAGCTGCAGTCGCTGCTTCATGCGCTGCTGTAAATCGCAAACCTATGCTGCACGGAGTTTAATTTATGAGTACCAAAATAAATTTTACTATTGATGGCAAAAATTGTTCTGCAGACAAAGGTATGTTCGTGCTCGGTGCTGCCCAAAAAAATGGAATTTATATACCTTCGTTATGCAATATTGAAGGTCTAGCCCCGCGTGGTTCATGTCGAGTGTGCACGGTAAAAATAAATGGCAAGCTAATGGTAGCATGCTCGACGCCTGTTGCTGAGGGTATGAAAATTGAGAATGAAACTGAAGAATTACATGATTTACGAAAACAAATAATTGAGTTGCTATTTGTTGAGGGCAATCACTTATGTCCATCTTGTGAAAAATCTGGCAATTGCGAGCTACAAGCCTTGGCTTACCGTCTTAAAATTATGGCACCGCGCTATCCTTACCAGTTTCCCGTGCGCGAAATCGATGCAAGCAATCCCAAATTAATTAAAGATCATAACCGCTGCATCTTATGCAAACGCTGCATTCGCGCTATTCAAACTGACGATGGTAAAAATCTATTTGCCTTCAAACAACGCGGTTGCAAACTAACCATAAATATTGAGCCGAGTACTTCTGCCGCCATTACTGATGAAATTGCAACCAAAGCTGCAAAAATTTGTCCGGTGGGCGCTTTGCTAAAAAAAGAAGTTGGGTTTGTGCAGCCAATTGGTCACCGCTTGTATGATCACCTTCCCATTGGTAATACGGCTTCGCTTAATATAATTTCTTCGCGTGAAAAGGATACCAACACATGAGCAAACCTGTGATTGCCACCGCTTCATTAGCAGGATGTTTTGGCTGCCATATGTCCATCCTTGATATAGATGAGCGGATTCTCGATCTCATTGAACTAGTTGAATTTAATAAATCACCAGTTGATGATATTAAAAGTTTTCATAAAATTTGCGATATCGGCATTATTGAAGGCGGATGCTGTAATAGTGAAAATATTCATGTACTCAAAGATTTTCGCAAAAATTGCAAACTGCTAGTTTCTTTAGGTGAATGTGCCATCATGGGAGGATTACCTGCACTGCGCAATGGCATCCCCATTCAAGAATGTTTAAATGAAGCTTATCTTGATGGCCTTACTGTTGAAAAAGGCAATAAAATAATACCAAATGATAATGAACTACCGATGATTCTTGATAAAGTTTACCCTTGCCATGAAGTTGTAAAAATTGATTATTTTTTACCTGGTTGCCCACCAAATGCTGACCTGATTTGGGATGCTTTAGTAAGTATAATTAAAGGTACTCCCATGAAATTGGCTTACGAAACCATTAAGTATGATTAAGACTTAAAGAGGACAGGACCACAATTCATGAGTAAAAAAATAACAATCGAACCGATTACCCGCGTTGAAGGACACGGCAAGGTGACTATCAAACTTGATAAAAATAATAAAGTCACTCAAAGCCGCTTGCATATCGTTGAGTTTAGAGGTTTTGAACGCTTTGTTCAGGGACGCCCTTATTGGGAATTACCAGTTTTAGTACAACGTCTTTGTGGTATTTGCCCGGTAAGTCATCATCTTGCTGCTGCAAAAGCCACCGATATATTAGTAGGCATTGGTGCTGATGAACTTACGGCGACCGCAGAAAAAATGCGCCGCTTGATGCATTATGGTCAGATTTTTCAATCACACGTTTTGCATTTCTTTCATTTAGTTTCCCCTGATTTACTCTTTGGAATCGATGCTGATCCGGCCATTCGCAATATTATTGGTGTTGCACTCAAACATAAAGATCTGGCCGTACGTGGTGTATTAATGCGTAAATTCGGACAAGAAATCATTAAAGTCACCGCTGGCAAAAAAATTCATGGTACTGGGGCTATACCAGGTGGCATAAATAAAAACTTAACTATTGCTGAGCGTGATTATTTTCTTGATGGTAAAGCTATACCCTCAGTCGATACCATGATTGAGTGGGCGCTTGATACTGTCGAATTTATCAAAAGCTACCAAAAAGAAAATCGACAATTTATTGATGGTTACGCGGCATTTCCATCGAATCATTTAAGCCTAGTAGCTAAAGATGGTGCACTTGATCTTTATCACGGCGTTTTACGTGCGGTTGATGCAGAAGGCAATCGTATTCTCGATGATATTGATTATAGTGAATATTATAAATATATTGCAGAAGAAGTCCGTAGTTGGAGCTATATGAAATTTCCATTTATTAAATCTTTAGGTAAAGAAAAAGGCTGGTATCGTGTGGGCCCACTGGCCCGTTTAAATACTTGTGATTATATTCCTACCCCCCTAGCTCAAAAAGAATTTGAAGAATACAAAAGTTACACTCACGGTAAACCTAATAATATGTCGATGCATACTCATTGGGCGCGCCTCATTGAAACGCTGCATAGCGCTGAAAGGATTAAGCAGCTATTAAATGATCCTGATCTACAGCAGACAGATCTAGTTAAAAAAGGACAGAAAGCTTCCGTTGGTGTCGGTTTATTAGAAGCTCCGCGTGGCACCCTATTTCACCATTATCAAATAAACGAAAACGATCAGGTCACCATGTGTAATCTTATCGTTTCAACCACTAATAATAACGAACCCATGAACCAAGCCGTAAACTGGGTAGCTATGAATACAATTTCGGGTAAACCTGAACCACAAATTACTGAAGGTTTACTTAACGGCGTTGAAGTTGCTATTCGTGCCTATGACCCCTGCTTAAGTTGCGCTACGCATGCGATTGGTAAAATGCCTTTAGAAGTAGCATTTGTTGACGAGTACGAAAAAGTCATTTCTTCTAAGTGTAAAAATATTGATTGATAAAAAACCACCATCGATTTTACTGTATGGATTCGGTAACCCTGGGCGCCAAGACGACGGCCTAGGTGTTGCGCTGGTTGACGAGCTTGAGCGTCTTGCAATCCCTAATTGTTCTTTTGAACAAAATTATCAGCTTAACGCTGAAGATGCTTTGCTTATTTCGAAATTTGATATTGTAATTTTTGTTGATGCATCGCTACGTGTTGAAAATTATTCAATAACCCCATTAACACCGGCACTTGAAATCGGTTTTACTACGCATGCAATGAACCCAGCTTCGGTAGTAGCTTTATGCAAAGAATTATATGGTGTACTTCCCCAATGTTATTTATTTGAGCTGCATGGTTGTGAATGGGAAATGCACGAAGGTATATCTATTGAAGGGCAAAAAATATTTAAAGATGCTTTGGCGTTTATAATACCAATTCTGCAAAGTTATAACGTGCATGACCTAATAAAAAAACACGTTGTCACTTAATTAATTAAATCTAAAAAGCCCTTGCAGCTACTATTTAATACCAATCTTCTATTTTGCATTCCTTAATGCGTTTGAACTCTTTGGTATTATGGGTGACAAGAATTTTATTGTTAGCAACTGCAGTAGCTGCAATTAAAATATCATACGGGCCTATTGGTGTGCCTTTTTGTTCTAATTTTGCTCGGATCAATCCTGCAGCGGTAGCTTCTTTATGGTGAAATCCAATAACTTCAATTTCATCGATAAATTTACTTAGCTGCTGTTGCCTTTGCTGTGGATTATTTGATTTGGCAATACCATATGCTAATTCGTAAAGCGTAATAGATGAAATAAAAATATTTGCTGGTTCTTGATCCAATAAATGATCTGCAACCTTACCAACACCCTTAAAAAAATAAATCAAAGTATTCGTATCAAGCAAGTACATTTAAATATCTTCGCGCTTAACATCATTACTAATAAAATTACGTAACTGCTGCGTCTCTTCAAAATCTGGCCATGCACCTGCAAGCCCTTTTATTTCATTTGACCACAAATTATTTGTTTTTTCTTTTAAAACCTTTGCCACCCACTTGCTAAGTGACATATTTGAGCGTTTTGCCTTTTTGCGCAAAATTGTTTCAGATTGTTTATCTAAATAAATTGTAACTTGGCCCATAATTAATCCTTCGCATTATAATATATTATAT
>JAFGEK010000193.1 GCA_016931625.1 Deltaproteobacteria bacterium
TATTTTCTCCTTTGCGCTGTTTTGTGTATCAACCGTCGTTTCAGTTGCAATATTCTCAGGCGGTATGGGCACAATTAACTTTCGCATGCTTGAAGTGCGGCTAAGTATGTTATCAATGCTATTATAAGTATAATTTATGGTTTCAGTACTATTGCTGATAGCACTTGAGGTAAACTCGCTAGCAACAAGACGATACCAAGCATCATAAGTATAGTTGGCATTTGCATTTAAAGCTGCTGATGCAACTGCGTCAGAGTCGCTATGTAATAAGTCATCAATACTAACAATATTGCCAACGCGGTCGTGTTGATAAGCAAATCCTTGCAGTTGTTCGCTAGTGCCAGATGTCTCAAGGTGATTTAAGCGCAATAAACTATCGTAAGTTTTGCTTTGAACATTTAGGGTCAGGATTATCACAAAAATCGGTAAGATATGCAGCTACAGTATTTTCGTCAAAAAAACCTTTAGCTTCGGTTACCATGATTTATTACCCTTGAATTATATTGGCTATATTATCGCCTGGTTGCTCCAAGTGCCAGCAGTACTGCTTTTAGAACCAGGCTTATCAGCTTCTTCGTCGGCTTGAACAATTGGTACTGGTGGTTTGTAAAGAAGATCACGACCCATAGCAGTATGTTATCACTAGTGTTGCAGGCGCTGTAAACAGTGTAGCAATAAAAAATCTAGGTTGGATTATTTGGTTTTAAGAAAAGATCCGCAATATACTGCGGCTTCTATTAATTAATTTTTTTTACTTATTCGCGAATTCAGAGGAGCTATCACCAACGCGAATGTCATATGCGGTCTCAATACCCATACGCAGCATATTAATCTTAGACATACATACATTAACCTGTCTTTTAAGACTTTCATTTTTAGTATCAGGTGGTTGTGCCGATAAAATTTCTTCTAACTGTTTTTCACTATTAGTAAGTATATGATTCAAGTTAGTTAGATAATTTGCAACTGTCTCTTGATGAAATTTGCCTAACTCTTGATTTAGTAATTTTATTAAACCATATGCTTGTACTAGCTCTCCCTCCATTTTCTTTAATACTGCAACGTTATCATCAATAATATATTTGTCATTGGCGCCACTAACATTAAAATTATTGTTCGATCTGACATTTATACCCGCCAGATTAGTATTGTAATTGTCTAGAGCTCTTTTAGCCAGATCTGAATAGCTGTTTGCTGAGTCGACACCTGTTCCAATTTTGTCGATATATTCTAGCAAATTATCGTTTATTACCATATTGGAATCTATCTGCTGTTCAACTTTATAACGATACTCAAGTTTGGCGAGCAACTTATTAGCGTAATCGAGTTTTTGGATGAGTTTATTAGGATTGGGAGCTAAACTAGCGAAATCACCATAAGCGTCATGGGTTGCATTGATCTCAGATTCATATCTCAGATTTTTTTCGTTTTGCACCGATATCTGCTGTTGAATACTATTTATATTTACACTGAATTGCTTTATATACTGCAAAAGCTCTTTAGTATTAATGCCGACTCCATCGAGACTCGCTGTTAGCTCATTTATCTGTACAATTAGCGCATCTGTATTGACTTCGGCTGCCTTAATATCTGCATCATTATGTAATGCCTTGGCGTTAATGCTAAGCGCATTAATCAGTAAGTTAACATCCTTGATTTCATTACCAATTGCATTAGCCATTTTACATCTCCAGTTACACTTTGAACATTATCTCAAATTTTACTAAATATTATCGCATTTATCTTCATTTTGTTGTGATAAAATTTTATAATTTAACGATTTCAAGTACATCAAACAGTTACTCGACAGTGACAGTGCTTCAGGCAACACTTTATTAATCATGATCCGGTTAAATTTATCGGCCTCTTCGAAATTTGGCATGTGTGCTGAAAACTCAAACCAAAACAATTCTTTTTTGGGGGCAATTAATACATCGAAATATTTTTGCACTAGTATTGAAGGAGCGTTGTAATCATATCGGCCTTCAAATAAATAAATCGGCACTTCAAGCTGGTTAGCAACTACGCGATAATCACCCAACTTAAATAATTGTGGCCAAATATATTTTAAAGAAAAGTATGCCCCCAAAGCTAACGGTACAAAATCAAAGACAGTAAATTCTGGAGGACGTTCGACAAAAAATAAACTCTCCATACCCTCTTTGCCGTACATAACGCCGCCAAAATACCCAAGCCAACGGCGCTGGGTAAAAACATTACTCATCCATCCTTCAGTAAAATTTGGATAAGTGCCTATTGCCAGCAACTCGGATAGTGCTTGTTGATGATTAGCTGCCTGCGCCATGTTGCGCACATACTCCATGCTTAATCTCTCCGATTCTGGCAGATAAATTTCTTGACCAATGCCAACATAAGCATGAAACAATTGCGGATGGCGACGCACAAGCTCTATGCCAAGAATACTCCCCCATGAATGACCAACCAGAAATATCTTGTTTTTATGAAATCGTTTGGTGAGATGCAGTATTAATTCATGTGCATCGCTAATTATTTGTTCAACATTCATTGTGTTGCTATCAATAAATGGCGAATATGATTTTCCTGCACCACGCTGTTCCCATAATGCAACAATAAAATGATTCTCTAATGCTGAGTTAAAATGTCTAACCAATGGTAGTTCAGTTGCACCTGGGCCACCATGCAAATACAACAATATAGGATTATTAATATTCTTTGCACGCAGCAATACCGCCTGTGGGTAGTTACCAAGCTTAATGTCTTCAAATGATGCAATACTTTGTGTAATAGTCTCATTATTAGTATCTAGAAATGCTGGTGTATATCTGCGACTGTTACTAATTAACACACAAACAGTCACTAGCAACAACGCTACCACCACAAAGGCGAAAACGAGCAACAAAACATGGGCCACCATTTTCTTTATGGAGCCAGCACCGCGAATTTTCATGTTAATTATATTTAATATATTATACTTCATAACACAATTCACTCAACAAAATAGTTTAACAAAAATATTGTAAACATTGCCGTTGCGTAACATGCAAGCGACATTATCTCCTAGCCTTCTTCTTAATGCATGTAAACATAATGACCAGCATTGCGCAACATAGAAGGAAAAATTAGCGCATATTTTGGCCATATTTTTAAATGTGTTTAGCATGTAAACCAGTAAATACCACTTTAAACAATTAAATATTTGTCTTACTATCGTCATTGTTAACAAAAATTTTGTATACGAAACGCTTTGTAAGCTTTGTAAAATCTACAAAAAGACAAAATCGGCAA
>JAFGEK010000194.1 GCA_016931625.1 Deltaproteobacteria bacterium
AATTGTTTAAAGTGATATTTACTGGTTTACATGCTAAACACATTTAAAAATATGGCCAAAATATGCGCTAATTTTTCCTATGAGCTTAATAGGTCAACGTTTTGAAAATATATGCGGCAAACGTATGGAGGCTATTGGTGGTATTACTCTAATAGCCATCGGGATAAAAATTCTCGTGGAGCATTTAGCAATATAGGCTATAGGTTCGTGTGGAGAAACAAAAAGATGAACTCAGAATTGAAAGCAATTAAAGTCGGTCTGCTGGGATTAGGTAATATCGGTACTGGCACTGTCGATATTCTCCGTCGTAACGCTGATTTAATTGAAAGCAGGCTAGGTGTACCAATTGAATTGGTGCGTGTTGCTGATCTCAATGCTGAACGTGCAAAAACACTTAACATCTCCAAAAATATTTTTACTACCAACGCTGAAGAAGTAGTCAATGATCCCAATGTACAAGTTGTTATCGAATTAATTGGCGGCATCGAGCCAGCACGCAGCTTAATGCTTAAGGCCATGGACAATAACAAACATATCGTTACTGCTAATAAAGCGCTGCTAGCAATCCATTGGGATGAATTAGTTACTAAAGCAGAAAAAAAACGTATTTCTTTTAGCTTCGAAGCTAGTGTTGGTGGCGGTATTCCACTTATTGTCGCCATACGGCGTGGCTTAGTGGCCAATCATATAAAACGTATTACTGGCATAATTAATGGAACTTGCAATTATATTCTTTCACGCATGGCTAGCGAACAAAAACCTTTTGCTGAGGTTTTAGCACAAGCTCAAGCAAATGGCTTTGCTGAAGCCAACCCCGCCCTTGATGTAGATGGTATTGATGCTGCGCAAAAACTCGCCATCCTAATTGACCTTTGCTTTGATACCACCATACATCCTGAGGATATTAATCGTTGTGGTATTACCCAAATAATTCCGCTTGATCTTACCACTGCGGCAGAACTTGGCTATCGTATGAAATTAATATGCTCAGCTACCAATGAAAATAATGGAGTAGAAGCTTGGGTGCATCCGACCTTAGTGCCAATCAAACATCCTTTAGCATCTGTCGAGGGAGTTTTTAATGCCGTCTACATTGAAGACGACAACCTTGGGCCTTCTTTGTACTTTGGTCGTGGTGCAGGTGCTTTACCTACCGGTAGCGCTATTGTTGCTGATTTAATCTCTGCAAGTCGCGACATTCTCTCTGGCGCCATTTCGCGTATGCCTATAAGCGGAGTTCGTATTCGTGGTCAGGCGGGCAATCATATTAGCCTTGCTAGAGATGCTCATAGCGAATTTTATATCCGCGTGACTGCATTGGACCAACCAGGCGTTCTTGCCAATATAACTGGGGTATTAGGGCGTCACAATGTCTCTATTGCCTCATTTATTCAACGAGGTCGCGCTGATACTCTTCAAGAGGCCGTACCGGTCATTATTGTCACCCATGAAGCTTCATACACAAATATTAAAGATGCATTAAAAGAAATTGACACTTTGCCGGTTGTTAAAAATGGCAGCTTCTTGGCGCGTATTATTTCTGCTACGGCTGAGTTGTAAATACTGCGGATATCTACCGTATTGCTTACAATTACTAACACAATACATGTTAAATTGATGAAAATATCATATATACATGTCAGCTACTATGGTTCAAATCCGTAACGTACCAACAACGATACATCGTCGTCTAAAAGCTCGCGCCGCAATTGAAGGCATGACAATGTCAGATTACATATTGCGTGAAGTTATTAAATCTCTTGAAAAACCACCACGGCAAGAGGTTCTTAAACGATTTTAAAAATCGAGACCACGCTCTTTGCATAATCGACGCGCCTGTGTATGCGCTTTCTTATTAATCGCAAAAAAGGCTGCGCGTGCATTACCCACATCATTAAGGCTGCAGTAGCCAAGAAAAATAAGCATTCTGGCAGTGTTGCTATCTTCAAGCGCTATTGATTGTCGGGCAACACGTATGCTTTCAAGATAGTTACCGGTAAAGTCCAAATTCTGAGCTTCTGTCAATTTAGCCTGCGCGGTGGCCAAGTTAGGTATTTTAAGTAGATTTGTATCTTCAATATCTTCATTAGTGTCACGAGTTATATTGTTATTAGACGGCACTGAAAAATGTATTACTTGTTGGTTAGCTTGTGGGGTAAAAGGCGCAGGCTCATTATTAACATTAAAGGCCGTCACCTCATCTTTGGGCTCAGCAAATACAAATTCTGCTGAATCATTTTGCATAGTAATGATTGCAAAACTAATCAGTAGCGCAACAGTAGTTAACATTAACACAGCTATTGTTAGCTGCTGTAATTTTTTACGTAGTTTAAGTTTATTTTTTAATTTCACCGCAACAGTAGGAGTTGTACTTTCTAAATCATCCCTAAAAGCTTCGCGTACAAATGCAGAAATACTAGGATAGCGCTCAGCTGGTTTTTTGCTTAAGGCTCTATTAATCGCGTGTTCAAGTCGAGGTGATACATGAGGAGCTAGCTCATGTAATGGTAGTGGATCTTCGTTTACTATTTGATAAAGAACGGTTTCAAGACAATCACCATTAAAAGCGGGTTTACCCGCAATCAATTCATAAGCTAATGCTCCTAAAGAAAATTGATCAGTAGCCGGGCCAACGCGTTGATGATCAGTACTAATCTGCTCTGGTGACATATAGCGAGGAGTACCCAGAGTACGCGAAGTAGTGCTTTCAAGTGTATCAGCACCTAAAATTTTTGATACACCAAAATCAATTACTTTTACTAAAATGCCTTCTGGCAAGTTAGCGCTTCCACTAATTAAAAATATATTACGTGGTTTAAGGTCTCTATGTATTACACTTTGCGCATGTGCTACTTCTAAAGCAGCAGCTGTCTGAAATAAAACGCTACGCACTAGCTCTTTACTTAGCGGCCCACGTTTCATACGTTCATGTAAACTTTCGCCTTCAAGATACTCCATAACTAAAAAAGGAGTGCCATCAGGCATAGCATTCCAATCTATTACCGCTGCAACATTTGGATGGCGAACTCGTGCACCTATTGCTGCCTCACGGCGAAAGCGTTGGTAAAATTCATCGTCTGAAGCGTAATTTGATTTGATTATTTTTACTGCGACCCGTAGTTCTGGCAGACGTAAGTTTTCAGCCTCATAAACTACACTCATGCCACCGCTACCAATTTTGCGTATGATCCGGTAGCTGCCTCCTACTATTGTGTTGGCGGCTAATTCAGGAATTTTAATTGTAGAACCCACGTGCAATAACTTTATAAAATAATTTCAACTGCTAAAAGTAAAAACCATATTATTAAAGTTATTTCAGAAAGCTGATGGCATCAATTTCCCATAATAGATATATAAGAGCTAATGCTTCATGATTAGCTGGCTGTTCATTAAATTGTTGTAATATCTCGGCAAGCTTATGAGTTCCATCAATTTGAGTAACAACTTGCTGACCAATCGCCGTCAGTGGTGGCAAATCATTCTGATACTCAGAATTATCAAATCGCACTACCGCATTATCATAGAGTAATAAACTTTCACGTAAAAATGATGCATCGGCAGAATATGCCGCTTTTAAAATCAATTGATTGGGAATTAGCTTGAGATCTAACTTTTCTCCTAGGTAGCGTGCACCCTCAAAAAACAAGTATTGACCTACACGCCAATGACATAAATCAACTAGGCGCTCTATTTGTTGAGTAATAATTGCATGCTCTACTGCTGCCGCATCCATTAATCCCAAGCGCACCAAAGTTAAATTAAGGTGGTTTTGGTCTTCATGCATTACCGCAATAGCTTGTTTTAACTCTGCTTCTGACAATAAACCTTGGCGTACTAATAATGCACTTAAACGTTCGGCATCTAAATTCGAGGTAATAAAAACAGGTTTACCTTTTTCTAAATATATCTCTTTCTGACGTGGCGGGCTTTTTACAATAAGCATGCCATCTGCTTGCGAGAAATAAAGACGCGAAAAGATTTTAAAAAAACTGGTCTTGCTAAGTTCACCTATATACGACGCTTTACGATGACCTGCTGGTTCAGGTCTGCCAAAAACTTCGGCAAACTCGGTTACCGGTTGCCATTGACCATCGTCTTTCGAAATTAATACATCGTCTTGAATAACACCCGTACTAACAAGATCACGCACAGTTTCGAGTTTTATCGGACCGATTAAACCTTGACGTGGATCATTTATGCGATAGCTTGACATGATAGCTCGATCGTAAATAACTACTTAAAAAAAATCTCAATAAGTCATAATGCTTTTATCCATACCGCGACTTTGAGGAAGCGGTTGAGAAGTTATAATCGTAACTCCGAATTAAAACAAACCAAGCATAGATCTTTCAAGCAATAAATTCATTTTATGTAGGGGGTGTCCCTAAATGTTGGACTTAAATTCGTTTCTTTTAATTTAACCATAAGTTCGGTAACTGCTTTGATTTGTAGATAATTTGCTTGTTGATTTGCAAATGCTTTTATTGATTCAGTCGTTAAATGCAACAATTTATTAGTAACCGCAGTGGTGGCGCGATCAACGGCGGCAGTTTCGTTTGCATTCAATCCCAATGTGGCCTGCAATGTTTCAGACTTTCGCATTTGTTCAATAGCTGTACGTAACGCTATAATAAATGGCTTTATTTGTGCCGTGTGTTCATCATTATGCAGCTTGTCAATCTCCTCATCTATGATGGCTTCAACTCGGCTAACTTCCATCTTTCTACGGCCTAAATTTTCATCTACTACTTGATGAAACGCCTCAAGATCATTAATAAAAACATTTGAATGATGATTATGCGGGGTGACATTACGAGGCAAACCTAGATCTAATACTAACAAGGAACGCGCAGAGCGATTTTCCATTGCTTTTGCTAATAACTGTCCATCTATTACCGGCTCTGATAAACGCACGGCACAAGCCAACACATCGGCTGCTGATACAGCTTGCGTTAATTGCGTCCAAGGCCAAGCTTCACCGCCAACAGTTTTTGCTATGCGTTGCGCTTTGTCGAAAGTGCGATTGATAATAATTATACGTTGTGGATTTTGATCATAAAAGTGCTGAAGCATTAAACGACTATTTTCGCCAGCACCGACAACTACAACTGTTTGTTGCGTTAAATTATTAAAAAATCGACTAGCCACATGTACAGCAGCACTAGCTATTGATACGACCCCACGGCCAATTTCTGTCTCACTACGAGCACGCTTG
Source organism: Deltaproteobacteria bacterium (assembly GCA_016931625.1). Taxonomy (NCBI): domain Bacteria; kingdom Pseudomonadati; phylum Myxococcota; class Myxococcia; species Deltaproteobacteria bacterium. The sequence continues at coordinate 5,216 of JAFGEK010000194.1, forward strand.
GCTGCCGTAAAAACCGCTTGCATTAAACGGGCAAAAGCAGGCTCGGCTGCTTTATAGCTAATACTAGTCTTATAAGCGGCTTTAACTTGCCCAAATATTTGGGCTTCACCCAAAATCATGGCATCAAGACTTGCAGCTACTCGCGCTAAATGATGCAGACTATCTTGGCCATAATGAAGATAAAAAAACTGCTGCCCAGGAAAACGCTTGTCACCAACTATCTTATGCAAAATTTCAATTAATAAAGCGCTAATATAAGCAGTATCATCACCAAAACCATATAGTTCAGTACGATTACATGTAGACAAAACAAAAGTATTAATAAGTTCAGGATACTTTAAAGCAGTTTGATAAAAACGCACTATTTCTTCATTGCTTAAAGCAAGGCCTTCTAAAATCTCAAGCGGTGCTTCATGGTAGCTAATACCTACCAAAGTTAAATTTTGTGAGGTGCGAATAGCAAGCTTTGGTGTCATATGCTTAAAAGGTAAAAACATGTAACTTTTAATAATGCTTTGTTTAAAATTTACTTGTTGCCGTAGCGTTTATTGCAATGCAAAGCAATAGAGCCACTTGCAAAAGTCGAGCAACCACCTATTATCGTCATTCCTGCGCAAGCAGGAATCTATAAGGTGTTGATATTGCAAAACAT
>JAFGEK010000195.1 GCA_016931625.1 Deltaproteobacteria bacterium
ATTTTCTGGCCGCAACCGTTCGCAAGCTAATAAAGATTGATAGTAGTCCCAATTATATCCGCCAGCAGCTTTTAATTGCGAAGCTAACCTACGGTTTTTTAAAGCACGCGCCAAACGGGCAATCGGGGCTATTTGGCGGCGCAGCTTAAAGTAATCTTGTTTGGTTTGCTTAATCGTAATTTCGGTATTTTGTAATGCAGTAAATTCTTTTGCTTGCGCGAGAAAGTCATTGATGTTGTCGCCTTCATGTTCGAGTATTTTAAAAAACATTGGATGCCAGGGGTCATCAAGGATGGGCCAGCGCCCTAAAAGCTCACCCATTAGGTGCAGGCGTTCTTGTTCTTTTGTGGCTTTAAGTTTAGTGAGCTGAGCCTTCATTTCTTTTGCTTTTACTTCAAGTGCAGCTAATTCATTTGTTACATTTGTTTCGTTGTCACCTAAACCAGTGTCATGTGCCAGGCCGTGAATCAACCAATCATCTTCAAGCAAAGTTACTTTTGTACTGGTTTTCGTGGTTTTTGTATTAGCCTTAGCGCGCAGCCAACGCTCTGAAGTGGTGGTTGGTATGTCGATATCACTGGCTAATAATCGCGCCCGCGTATGTGCTTCGAGAGTTGAAATTTTGCCATCACCATCAAGATCTATAAGCGAAATTGGCAGAGCGGCACCATTAAAATCTTCGCTAGAAAGAGCATGCCAAAAATAGTTATTATAATTTTGTTCAATATCGCTATTATAATCAGGATGACAACCAGAGGCTGGTAAATCCGCAGTTGTGGAAAATATTCCACAGCGCAAAGTATTGGGTGCGTTAAGCTTAGCTTGGGCTTTTGCAAATACAATTTCAGCAAAACCACCACTATAGCAACTTGTCGCTATGATTTGCACGATGCGTTTAGTTTTTATTTCATCAAAAAATTGCGCGAGCTCAAGAGCGCTTATTGCACCATCACCCCATAAAGAAAGAGTGTTATCAAAAGCAGCGTTTGCTTGTTTGCCGAAACCTACCAAATAAATAAAAAAGGCTTTGTTTATATTATTATCGGCAAGAGTTTGAGTAAGCGCCATATGCACAAAATCTTTGGTTGCCGCCGCAGCTATCGGTAGTGTGCTAGATCGATAGCTGCTTTGCCGTCCCAAATGCGGGGTGAAAATAATGCTAAGATTTTCAAGTAATGGATTACCCTGTAAAGCTTGGTTGCTAATACGTATGCTCTTGCTTACTGGGCCACCCGCAAACAATATTTTGCCTTTTGCCCCCCAAGCTTGCATGGCAATACTTATATCTTGCTCAAGATTCGATTCATTATAAGCAGCGAAAGGGCCACCACCAATTATAAGCCAATTTAGATTTTTCGTGGTAATCAGATTTATAGCTTCTGAATTATTATCAGTAGTTATAGGTATGAATGGCGTTATTTGTTTGGTAGAGATTTCTTTTTGTTGCCCGACGTGAACTAATAAAATACTAATACCAAATATTATAACAAATATAACAGCAACCAGGGCTATAATGAACCATTTTTCAGATTTAGTTATTAAAGCGGACCTGGTATTCATTGGTTAATTTTAAGCTAATTATTAACTCGGAAATTCTTCTTCCCTCTGCGAATTAGATAAAGCAGAACTTCGAGAAGGCTGCAGTAAATTTGTACTTTCATCAGAGACTACAAAGAAATCAACAATACTGCGTAAAGATTCAGCTTGGGCAGCCATTTCTGCTGAAGTAGAAGCAAGTTCTTCAGCGGCGCTAGCGTTACGTTGAGTAACTGAATCAACTTGATTCATAGCGCGATTGATTTGACCAACGCTGGCAGATTGTTCTTGTGAGGCAGCAGATACTTCTTGTACCAAGCTTGCGGTTTGTTCGATTGCGGGTACAAGATCAGCTAAAAGCTTTCCAGAATGATTAGCTACTTCAACACTTGAAGTAGCCAACATCGCAATTTCTCTAGCGGCAGTTTGGCTGCGCTCAGCAAGTTTTCGTACCTCAGTAGCGACCACAGCAAAACCGCGACCATGCTCTCCGGCACGCGCGGCCTCGATAGCGGCATTAAGCGCCAGCAAATTGGTTTGATATGCAATTTCTTCAATTATTGATATTTTTTCTGCAATAGTACGCATAGCTGTAACTGTATCGCGAACTGATTCGCCGCTGCGACCCGCATCAGCGGCACCTTTAAGGGCTACTTGTTCGGTACGGCGGCTATTTTGTGCGTTTTGATTAATCGAAGAACTCATTTGTTCTAAACTAGCAGTAGTTTCTTCGATTGAAGCGGCTTGCTGGGAGGTGCCTTGTGAAAGATCTTGTGACGCCAAAGCGATATGACCAGCGGCGTTTTTTAAAGCAGCTACGCCACTACGTACTTCGCGGATAATGTGTGATAAGCGTTTAGTCATTTGTGCAATTGCCACTTGGAGTTCACCAATTTCGGCGCCGCCCCTCACTTCTATATTTTGGGTTAAATCTCCCTTGGCGACGCGATTAGCAACATTGACTACTGAAAGCACGGGTTTACTAATGCTGCGGGTGATTAGAAACGCAAGGATGATAACCAGTAGTAAAATAACTGCAGTGGTAATCCAAATGCGTATTAAAATAGCACTTTGGGTGTTTTCATTTTTTCTTATGCTAGCCTGAGCATCAGCTCTTTCACGGTGAAGTAAAGTAGCAAAGACACGCTCCATACCATTTATTGCGGGTATAACATTTTGCGCAATTTCATTGCGACCTTGAGCTAGTCTTTCAGCATTGATGTGCCCATAAGCAGAAGTTAGCGCACTGAGGGCATTAATGCTTTCATTTTCAAGGTTTTTAATTATTTCGTGACCAAACTTATCTTTAGACTTCTGCAACTCTTGTATACTGTTAGCAAGCAAGGAACCCGCACTGTCGATTTCACGGTTAATATTGCCAAGTTCAGTAGCATCAGTTGTGAGACTTAATTTAAGAGCGAGTTGATTTAATTTTGATGTTACAACAAAGCCCTCAAAGGCTTGCTCAGTATGAAACCAACTTGTTTGGTTGGTTTTAGCTAACTCAGTCACCAACTGTGATAAAAGCGCTGTGCCATACCAGCCGCTAAAACCAAAAAGTACAAATACTGCGGCAAAAGCTACAAATAATCTCCAACCAATACTCAGTTTTTTCATTCGTAGCCCTCATTTAGATAGAGCGATGAATGTGAAGCAATGCTATAGTTTACACAACATTTTACGAGAAGCCACTTTGTATAGTAATTTAATTGTTTATTTTTAACTACTCAGCCCCCACCCGGCGCGGCGTCAGAAAATACCATTAAAGAAACAACCTTGTTTCTTAAGAGTGCTGGATCGCTTATTGGCTATCACATTCTATCAGTGTATTTGCCGCACTACGAACAGCATCGTCATCATCTTTTTGTAATATACGAAGAGCGACTTTTATAGAATTTTCGCCGTTTTGTTTGCAGCGCGCTAACAAGATGGTTACAGCATCAATTTTATACTCGGTTGGTGCATCAAGTAGAGCCAGTTCAGGAGCTAAAGGCATTAATAAGTCGCGAGCTTTCCATGCAATATCTTGTTGTTGGTCATTTTTAAAAAACTGCAGTCGTTGTATCGTGATTTCACGCGGTAATTGAGTTGATACTTTAGCGATAGCATCGAGAGCTGCACGGCGCACTTCACTTACAGTATCAATTGAAAGTTTTTTTAATCTTTCGGTGGCTTTAGTATTGTTTTCTTTTGCGATGATACTAGCTGCAAGTGATTTTATATTTGATTGCTGACTATTTAAGGCGACAATAAGCATAGCCTCTAATTCAGGAAGATGATTTTTAGCAGCCATCGTAAAGGCACTTGCTAATGAGGTTGCCGGTAATACTGAATGATTAATTGCGGATAATAAAGCTTCACCAAATCTATATATACGGATGGATGCTAAATGGTCTATCTCTGAATTTCCGTTATTCTCTGAAGAATTTACAATATTTTGGGGTTTTTTAGGGCTATCTATTGAAGCATCAAGAGTATCGTTGTTAAGGGTGACCAATGTAATATCATTATTGTACTCTACTAATGCCCATATTTTATTAGATGTTGAACATAAATTATACACCCGACCACCAATCATCATAGCAGGTGAAAGTGGATAAGAAAAATTTAAATAGTAGAGTCCAGGTACAGGAGTGGCCCCAGCAATAATAGCGCCCTGTTGATATAAAAATGCCGCAACGACAGTAAAAGGTAGATTACCTATTGCTCTACATTTGCGTTGATAACAATAGCTTACTTGTTTTCCTTTAATTATTATTTTTGTAAGAGGAGAACCATCATCATCAAGAATATTGTTTAAGTTATCATCAAATTCGAGCTTAATAAATGAATTTCCGGCATTATAAGGCAAAGTACGCATTGGTTTTGCAAGAGTGATCGCAGATAATGAAATTCCATCTGCATCAGCGCGTAAAGTGGCGCCATCAAATTCCCAAAACAAAGATTTTTGTACTTTATCACAAATAAATTGCGGCGGGGTCGATGTTGCAAATACGAAAAAAAAGGTTGATAATAAAATATTAGTCATCAATATCTCCGGCAAATATAGGGACACCCCCTACATATATTGCAAAATTAAAGCTGCCAATTTTTTGACCTTAAGTCGATAGCAATTTAGGTTAGAGGTCATTTTGCCAGCATCTTTAGTTCGTATGCGATGCGCGTTTGTTTACGAACTTTAAGTGGCCAGGCGGGCCAAGCTTAAGGAGGAAGCCATGATGACGAGTGAACACCACCGAAAAAATGAGAGAGCAGCACTCGATCTGTATGTAAATAAAATTGTTGGTGACGAGCCACACTTAGTTCGGATTCGAGATATTTCAGAAAGTGGCGTATATTTTTATAAATTGCTTGAACCAGAAATAAATAGTTCAGAGTTTGTTGGTCTTGAAATGAAATTGCCAAATTCTGAAGAAGTTATTTGGGCAGTAGGTGAAGTTGTGCGATTAGATAAACGCAATGACAATGATGGTACTGCGGTACGTTTTGTGCGTATCTCAGAATCTGATCGTAGAATTATTTCAGATTACATAATTTCTGCTGGAGCTAGCGCAACTTGCGCAGCGTAGGTATTTTTTATCGATTTTTTGAATTTTTTAAAAAACCGCGCCTAAAGTATAGTTATTCGTTCGTTTATATGCTTTGTCCGGTAGGACGATGGAAATTTTTGTAGCTTATGCATGTATATATCATCAATGTTTAAAGCGAACGCTGCTGGCAATTTTTAAAAGTCCATGGACCGTTTTTTTACCCATGGCAATGTCGGGTGCCATGATTATCGCAGCAAATCTGCTTAGCGGTCTTGGTTTAATTGCTGGTATTGCTATTACTTTAGTTTTTGCAGCTTTATTTTCTAGTTATTTATATTTTGTTAGAGAGTTAGTTTTAGGTGGAAAAGCAAGCATTAATGAATTAAGTCGAAGTTTTAAACTTTATTTTTGGGATATTATAAATTTAGGCTTTGTTGTTTGGATACTAGAATTATTGGTGGGATTATTAGTTGCACGTAGTTCACAAGGTGTAGTGATACTTGCTTTTTTACATTTTGCTGAATTTGTTTTGTTAAATGCGGCGCCAGAGATAATTTATGTTCATCATACTTACGGTGGCTTAGCAACTGTACAGCGCAGCATAAGATTTATTCATGAGAATTGGATTGAATGGTTTTTTCCCAATTTAATTGTTGCGGCTATTTTTTATTTTGGACTACCAATACTTTGGTCATCAGGACTACCAGTAGTTCTAATTAGTTTGACCGTGGGTGTTATTTTTCATTTTTCATTTGTTTTTCGTGGTTGCTTATTTATCGAGCTTGATTCAAGTTCACATCGTCAGCGTATGCATAAATATCGGACATTGAAGAGCTAACTTCTACTTCGTTGCTTTTTTAGGCTTGGTAGCAACAAATAAGTCAAGTAGAGTCATTGATTATGATGAGAGCAATATATAAAAGCTTACTGTTTGTTAGTGTCCCTACAGTGCTTACAGTGCTTGGTTGTGGTGGCCCAACAGTTTCTTCAACCAAAGTAGTATCTAATACCGCCAAAGCTCCTGCTGCTAATGCTCCAGCTTGGGCGTTAGAGGGTGATCAGAAAACCAATACCGGATCATATTTTATCTGTGAAGGACAAGGGCCCAATGAAGATCAAGCATTGCGGGCTGCCCAGGGTATTTGCAGTGCCAAGATATGTGAATTGTGCGGTGTTGAAGTAAAGTCTACTGTCGAAACTAGAGAGACCTTAGAGCAAGTAAATGTCGAAAGAAAGGTAGTTGAAACTTGTCGTCGCGTTCGCAAATCAGAAGATGAAATTCGCTATAAACAATCTTCATGCGGACCTGATGGTTGTACTAGTTGGCTGCAAGTTTTCTATAGCGCCGCAGCTGAGGCGCGCGAGTGTAAAGCTTATGCAGATGGTAATTTTGCCGACCCCGCTGAGTGTGAGCGCATTATTGAAGAGTTTCGTAAAACACCGGGTTTAAGTTTTGCTTCTTTTAATACTCGAGTTGACTTGCTTAATCAGGCGATTGTTGCCTGTGCTGAAATTGATGTTCGTCCAACTCCCCGGTTGACCGCGCTTGATGAAATATTATGGCAAGGGGTGCTCTCTCCCAGTCTTATACCTTGGCGTAAGAATTCTGATGATAAAAGCAAACCATTAAAAGAACGGGTTCTAGACTATCTTGAATTGCGACGAGTTGAAGCACAGCGTGGTCGCGCCCAAGAAATATATCGCCCCATAGACCGACAGCAACTACGTGAGACTAAAGTATTTGTTGAGCGTATTGCTAAGATCCGCGATGCCATGCGAGCATATGCATCGATTATTTATATGTTTGAAGAACTTGCCAATGTGCAATTTACTCTTGCAGAAAAAGCAGACACTAAAAAACTTGTTGATGCCATGGCCGCCGTAATTCCAATCGGTAAATATGACCGCATGGATTTACATATGTGGGTTACCAGAGTCCTTTCGGCGACATATATAGATTGGCCAGAGGTTAAGAAATTTTTAATGCAAACCTATCCTCCGCCAACTGGTTATACATCAAATATAATGCTGCTTTTTAAAAGTGACGAACTCATAACTGATGATGAATGGGAATTTGTCAGCAAAGGAGAGTCTTGCATTACTTGCTATGCAAAACTTCTTTCGGTAGTTAATCATGATGGTGCAGAGAGTAAGCGCTTTAATCGTGTGGTAACGGTGGTAAAAAAATTATATACTGAAAAGATAATACCACGTAAAATTAAAGGTGTTACTGATGTGCTTGATGCCGAGTATTTGTTACGACTTGAACCCGAGATCCCTAAAGCTATTGTTAATGATATTTATACTTGGGACCGTTTAATGCGAGCCTATAAACATCTTGCTATCAAAGGCATGGATAAAGCTGCTGATAAAACGCGTAAAAAACTGGTAGAGCGTTTACGGCAACAACTTAAGCAAGATATTGCTAGCGAAAAATGTAATCATTTAGACCATAAGCTAAAAATTCTAGAAGAAGAGGGCATTAATACAAGCGAATTCGAAAAAGACCTCTGTAAATGCATCCAAAAGCAAAAAAGTGATCGCCGTGTAGGTGACTTAGATGAACTTTTTTTGCGCTTAATTAATTGGGGAGCAACTTGTGTTAATAAGGGAGGGGCATCATCATGATCACGCTATCGCTAATAATTTCTTTGTTAAGTTCGTATGACTATTGCAAATGGCACGAAGCGCCCAATCAGCGTCCTTTAATCACCGTTGAGGATTATGGTGGACAATGGCGAATTAATAGAAACTATCATCGATTGTGGGCAATGTGCATGTTACAATGTGGAGCAAAGGCCCCTATTTTACGGGTAACAGCATATGATGATAATAAGAAACAAATAATTTTAGAAAAGGCTATTGATCTTAAACAAAGCCTTGATCCGCATAGCTATGCTTCTGTCTCAGAGACTTTTTATCCTTGTGATAATAGTCCCCCTAATCGGCGTAACAAAGATGCAGTGTTATTTGGCGCAGTTAGTAGACGCCAATGGCATAACCCTAGAAAGATAGTAGTTGAGATAATAGCCAAAGGTATAATGGCACCTATAGCCGCTAAGACCCAAGCAGAGGTAATGTGCCAAGCATGCGAAACTAAGCATGGTACTGCTTCGCTTAATCATTACATTTCTGAAAAAGATACCGCGCGTTTTTATATTTCAGTACCTAAAGCACGTTATCAATGTGCTGGTGACGGAGGGCGCTTAATATTAAGACGATATTGGATAGATGAAGGTAGCGAAAAGTGGTTTCCGATAGTACCGTATCAAGCAGTTAATAACTTGCAAAATAAATTAAAACCACAAGGCGATAAAATGATGTATGAGATAAAAAGCCCAGCGAAAAACTTTTGTCGTTCAAAAAAGACAAACATCTGGGAAGTTATAGGCATTGATGAATATGCAACAATCGCTAACCATGGCAACTATGGGCCAGCAGCAAACATTCGTCGAGATCAAGTTGAGTTTTTAAGATGTAAATAAGGACAAATTACATTAAAGCGAGCTTAGGGCATGTCCCTGATTACGCGATAACATTACCTGCTGAGTGTTGTGCTTCTATTACCCTTAATAGGCGCCATTTGCCGCTACGATAGCGTAAATATAATGAAGAGGCTATTATCCAAATCAGTATTACTAAAGCTATCCATGTGGTTTTGGGGGTTGTATTAAACACATTAAATAATACAAAAGTTACAAGCAAAAGTAGCCAATGGCCGCTTACCGAAATACACATAGTAACAAAAGTATCTCCGGCGCCACGTAGAGCACCGCTAAAAACTAAACCTATTGCATCAGCAAGAATATAAACACTAATCAAGCGCACCAAAAAAACGGAGAGGCTGTAAGCATTAGTTTCACTTGGTGATAGAAATACTTTAGTAAGCGCATCAGGGAATAAGCTGCATAAAAATAATAAAATAGCTGCATATACTGAAACTATTTTAAGGCCTGATTTAACAACACGTTGTGCATCGTCGGGATTATTTGCCCCCATACTGCGTCCAACCAAACTGGTAACCGCTATATTGACCCCGATCATGGGGATAAATGAAACCATATCCCAACTAAACGCAACCGTTGCAGCGGCGGCTACATGAGCGCCTTGCGAGTGAAAAGTCATTACCAGCAAGTTAAATGCGCTTAAATTAAGTAAAAACTCAAAACCCGCCGGTGAGCCAAACTTGCATAGATTTTTCATAACCTTGCGATTAAAGCGCATGTTTGAAACTGTACCAAACTGTTCACGTTGTTGATGGTGAAAGTAAGCTATTAATAATATCGCAAGCCCGGTAATTGTTGCGACAATCGAACCAATGGCGGCGCCAGCAATACCTAATGCCGGAAATCCCAGTTTGCCAAAAATAAGCAAATAAGCGCAGACAACATTTACCAGCAAACTGATTGCAGTTGAGGCCATGACAATACGGGTGCGACCGATACCACTAAAAAAAGAACTGAAGGTATGACGTAGCAGACTAAAAACTGAGCCAAACATTAGAATAACAAAATAAGTACGTTGTGGTGCAATTTGTTCAGCTGGCAGATTAAAGAGATCGAACAGTTTATAACCAATGGGAATGCAAGCTAAAACAATTGGATATGCTGCAACTGCGATTATTAATGATTGGGTGACTGCTAAACCACATTTGTTTACCTGACCTGCGCCTAAATATTGTGCTACTAACGCATTAGTATAACCGATTAAACCCACAAAGAATGTAATAAACATGAATGCACTAAGGCCACCAACCATTGCTGCACTCATATAGTGGGGGCCTAGTTGTGATAAAAACTGTCGATCGATAAAAATCATTAAGGTATCACAAGCTTGTGAGACCATTAACGGTAGCGCAATAGTAAGCAAAGCACCCATGCTGGCTGGGTCACCAAGACGATTCGTTGCACAAGACATTGAACTCTCTATTAATAATTAAGGGGCCAGGCATTTCTCATTTTGTACTGGCATAATGCAAGTAAAAACAGCTTTGGTTTTTTTATTAAAGTTGTTTTAACATCAGATTTGCAATCATTTTTGCATAACTAAGTTTGCCTTTGAGGCACATAACATATTGATTTTACACAAATAGTTATAATTAAAGCTTTAAGTTAAGAGGGTGAATTACTTATAGCTTTGGCCTAATTCATTTAGGGACACTCCCTATAAAAAATGCGTTTATTTATATGCACAAAATTAAACAACGGCGGTGTCACCATTATGTAAGTTTTTTTTAAGGAGCTAATACATGCGTTTGCAGAACGATTCGTATGACAGCTTTATAGCAATTCATAAAAGGCAGGGCGATAAATATGGCGCAACCGCTTCGCCTTTGATATTCTATAAGTTGGCGGCCACACTATGTTCATATCGCAATCCTAGTGGAGGATCGCCATGTTAAAGTGTACTTACAATACAATACCCACAACTTACTTTACTAGATTATTTCTTGTATCCGCTATCCTCATTGTTCCTGCTTGTAGTAAAGATAACGATTCTGCAAAATTAAACGCACCGCCAGCGGGTACGGCTTATTTGCGAACAGTACAAAATTGTGCTGAACTTGAAGCCACTATAAAGCAACAACTTATTGCCAAGATGCGTGAGCAAGTTGAGCAAAATCTCGAACGGGCAATTGAGTACGGTGAATTTCCATGTTGGAGAAATGATATAGAATATGCTGCTGATGCCGCCACCCCAACGGTAGGCCAAAGCACTACTGGTGGTACAAGTAAAGAGAGTGGCGCCCAAGAATATTCTACAACAAATAACCAAGTAGCAGGTGTTGATGAAGCAGATTTTATAGAAAACGATAATAAATATATTTATATGGTTAGCGGTAATGAGTTTATAATTTTTGCCGCTTGGCCAGTAGATACTACCCGCATTATTGGTCGCTACACCATAGAAGGCACACCACAACGATTATTTGTCGCGGCTAATCGTGCTTTGATATACTCTACTGTTGCTAGCGAAGCAGTGTGTGGCAGCAGTAGCGAAAATGGGGTTAGTGCGACATCTATCGCTTCTGATATTTATTACCCATATCAAACTGGCAAGTTAAAAATTACCGTACTTGATATTACTGATCTTACTGCTCCTAAACTAGAACGTGAAATAAACTTTAATGGTGAATTTGTAGCAGGTCGTCGTATCGATAATACGATACATACGGTGATTCGTTTTGCAGGTCTGAATAATATTTCATATTCAACCTGGCCTGAAGATGCCTTTGACAATTGCAGCAACAATTATTCTGAATCGCAATTGCGCGCCATGTTTTCAAAATTAATCGATAAAAATATTAACGCCATAAACGCATTAGATTTTTCTGATATTTGGCCGACCGCAACAGATATTGATCATGATGGTGATGAAACCCTAACTAGTAAATCATCATTATATTCTGATTGTAATAGTTTTTATGCGCCAACTACGACAAATAGTGATGGTTTCTTATCAGTAGTTTCTTTAAATATTGCAGACGATAGCAATATTAAAGCGACAACTATTGCTGGTAAATCTGATACTGTTTATGCATCATTAAATAATTTATATGTAGCAGCGACTTCTTATGAGCGAATTTACTCTAATTCTACGGCATCTTATGATTATTTTTATAATGTTGCTGAGCGCACGGTTATTCACCAATTTGCCTTAAGCGATACTGGTGAAGCACCACGCTATGTTGCAAGCGGGCAAATAGCTGGACGTTTAGTAAACCAATTTGCCCTTGATGAGTATGATAATCATTTGCGTGTAGCATCAACCGAAGGCCATTTGCCTAATCCCAACACTTCAAATAATGTGTTTGTTTTAAAAGAGACTCAAACTGAAGACAAAGTATGTGCCGCTAACGATAGCGACTGTAAGGTCGAATTTACCTGCGATACTCAATATTGTTGCGCTAAGAAGTCAGATTGCAGTGAAACTTTTAGTGATGATGATGCAAACTGTGTTGTGCGTGATGGCCTTGGTACCTGTGAGCTTTACTATAAAGCGGATGCTAGTCGCAAGGTAACTCGGTTAAAAGTTGTGGGCTCAGTGAAGGGTTTGGCACCAAGTGAAGATATTCGCGCGGTACGTTTTGATGGCAAGCGTGGCTATATGGTTACCTTTAAAAAGACCGATCCGCTATTCACCTTTGATTTGACCGATCCCACAAATCCGCAAACTACCGGCGAGCTAAAGATACCTGGCTTTTCAACTTATATTCATTTTCTTGATGATAATCACCTGTTAACCATTGGCTTTGATGCCTCTGAGCAGGGCAGTTTTGCGTGGTTCACCGGCATTCAATTGCAAATTTTTGATGTAAGTGATTTAGCGTCGCCATTGCTAATGCATAAAGTAACTATTGGCACTCGCGGTACTACTTCAGATGCTACTGACGATCACTTGGCCTTTAATTATTTCGCATCACGCGGTTTGCTCGCGGTGCCAATGGGTATTTGTGAAGGCGGAGATGATGATGGTGGTTATGGCTCAGAATTAACCTTTAACGGTCTGCTACTTTATCAAGTTAGCATTGAAAACGGCTTAACAGAGATAGGGCGTATTGACCATCACCAAGGCGATGAAAATGAAAGCTGCTATAATTGGTGGTCATCTCCAAATTCACAAGTTAAACGCAGTGTTTTTATGGAAAATTACGTATACTCGGTATCGAGCGAATTGTTAAAAGTGAACGATGTTAATGCGCTAAGCCCTGATTTAGTAAATATTGAACTGCCACAATTAGAAGCAAGTAATACTGAACTAGATAAATGTTTGGTGGTGGATTAGACCGCAAATATTATTAAAGAGTAAAATGTTATTTAGCCATTCATTCAATTAACTAGTTGATAAACGCTAAATCATTGGATGAATGGCTAATCTAAATGAATTTAATGCAAAAATATCACCAATTGGTGTTCGCTCAGACAAGCTTCGCGAACACCTAAACAAAACAAGACTTTAGTTTAGCTATATAACCAGTAAAAGTACGTGCATAAATTCGCAAACGCTACTAAGCCAAAAATTACTCTGTATCTGAGAACTTATTTATACAGCTGGTTACGATGCTTTTAGACGCAAGGCTATTATTCCAACTGGTCAATTTCCTTGGGGTGTCATATCGCTTGACGGCAAATATCCAACGGTTCGAGATGTTGGTGATGGTAAACATGGCTTAGCTGAGCACTTGCAAGTAGATCACGATAATGACACGGGCAAGGCAACCCATGGAGTAATTCGGGTAATTACGGCAGTATTGATTTCAGCCGTAGGTAGACCACTGCTTGGCGCATCACCAGTTGCAGGTTCTACAAACGAGGTCGGTCATTTTTAAAAAAGCCTTTGGTTAATTGGTACGCTTCTATGGTCGTTATTTTCGCCTGGTTCTTTATGATGCAGGCGCAGCATCAATAACTAACGCTGCAGCTGTAGTTAAAGCAGGTGTGCCCTGTTGCTAAAACAAATACCCCAAAGGTAAATCAAAAAATATGCGCCAGCGTTATGTGGCCGCATATTAAAACTATATTCAAAGTAGTAAGTCTAGTTTATGAAAATGATAAGCTTGTATCTACTAAGACCCG
>JAFGEK010000196.1 GCA_016931625.1 Deltaproteobacteria bacterium
CGACCCGTTTGACAATAACAGGTTTTCAAACACGCGGACATCTACCCGTGCTAATGAAGCGGACATCTATAAATACTTGTAACATATTTGAATTTAATAATATTTGAACTTAGTAACATAAATGCTTGTAATAGTTATATATGATTATTGCGGTATTTAATTATTTAATTATTTGATTTTAAAGAAGTTTTCGTTTGTAGTGAGTGTAGCGAAATAAAAAATCTATTAATTAATCAATACGCGTCGACGAAATTTAGTGTAGCGTTTGCGTAGCCACGGCATCGGGGTGAAGAGAATTATACTTAAAATAAAACCTGCAAAACAATCTACTATCCAATGATGGCGCAAATACACTGTTGAGATCCACAGACTGACTACGAGCGGTAAGAAAATCCAAAACAATATTGAGCTACCGAAACTTTTACGAAAACGCCAAGCAAATAAAAGAGCGGTCAACGATAAAGCACAATGCAACGACGGAAACGACGAGTGCGCTGGTACTGAGTTGAGACTATCGTAAGCACCATGGGTCAATTCATAAAGCCCTAAAGCTCCGGTTAATTTTGCAGGTTCATAAAGATGTGCCAGGGTAAAGCGAGGTGGGCCAGCAGGAAAAATTATATAAAGTAAAAAACCAAAATACTGTACTAACAGCACACCGGTCATTAATTCTTTAAAATCTTCGCGATGCTTACGCAAATAAAGAGTAGTTGCAAGTATCAGTGGTAAAATAAAATAAAGCATATAAGCAAAAGAAAAATAATCGGTGAGCCACTTATTAGTAAATTTTTGTATCCAGATAGTGGGCTCAGCTCCAAATAATAGAACATCTGCTTTATAGAGATGCTCATCAATAACATCAGGTCGAATTAGCCCGGTTAAGCCGCGTAAGTTTTCATAAATTAATACTAATAAAATAAGCGGTAGCCAATCGCGTACCACCAGCAGAGCCTCACGTGCTGCTTGATGGTAAAGTAAGGGTGTCGGCGTTTGGGTTCGTCGAAGATGTGTAAAAAACCGAGTAGTTGCAATTACTAATAACACTAACGAAGGCCAAATGACTGAACCATCAAAAAAGCGAAAATGGGCGCCATAAGTAATTAATAACACCGAAAAGACTAGTAAAAATAGGCCAAGTGCAAGATAATCTAGTCCGGCTTTTGCAATTAGACGCTGCCATAAAGAAGTTGTTGTTTGCATGGACATATTTAGCATACCGCTGTTAGGGCGAAACGCTTTGTGTGCGAGAATCAGCTTTTAGTCAATCCTTTGTTGATCTTCTGTATTATTCAAAGTTTTATCTGTTGCATTCATTAAAATTTGGTTTGTAAAGCAAGCGCGTAAATAAAAACCTAGGGGTAGGACGCTTTCAGGGCCTTTATCGCCCGGGGCTAAAACCCGTTCACGAGAAGTACTAGCTTTAGGACGAACTTGCAGTATTTGCCCGCGATGCCCACTTAATGAGTTGCTTTGCCCAGCACCAATATAACCAATAAGTTCTTCCCAATCAGCTCGTAATAACTGTTGTTGTGCAGGTGATGGTCGCCAGAGAACAGGCTGACCAAATAAGCGTTGGGGTAAAGGAGCCGTTTTTGCTGATTGCACCGGGATAAATAGTACGCAACCTAGGCGTCGACGCAGTCGAGATGATTCCCAGGTTTGTTGATCAGCATCAATCATTTTTATTGAACAAACAAAAGTTGATTCGGCAGGGCGACCATGTGTTGATATAGGAATCGATTTTAGTTCTACTTCTAAGTTAGGAAAGTCAGGATTATCTTGTGCGGTTGGATCAGCACCTAAAGCATATTCAAGTAGGGTGCCAACAAAGCCTTTGGCGCGTTTGGGATTTTCGGGGAGTGGTATTGCTAAAGCTGCAGCAACTTCACCGATATTATGGCCGACTAAAGCTTGTGCACGTATTTCAAGTTCTCGTATCGATTTAGGTGCAGGACGACGTATGGTCATAGCCAAACTGTTATCATGTTATTAAGAACTACTTTTATTAGGGATCCATCCTTTAAAACGAGCTAAGGCATAAAGCTCAAGCAGTAAATATATGATAACGAATTTAAACTGCCCGTGATATACGGAAAATCCGCCTAAAATAGCAATTGCTATCATTAAAAATGCCCAAAAACCACGGTTACTAAATAAATTTCGCATTTTTAAAAAATCTCCAATAAAAAATGGATTTTACCAATTATCATAAATATAATAATGCTGTTTGTTGTATATAAGATTTATATTAATTTGCAAGCGCTTCGTGTTGGTAATGGTGAGTTGCGTATAAATTAAGTGTTAGTGTTTGACGCTTGTTTGATCGATTGTTTAAGAATAAGGAGCACCATCATGAAACGATTATATTTTTTATTTTCTTGCTTGATGGTGGCTAATATCGAGATTAGCGCATTTGCGGCATCGTCTATTACAGAGATGAACCAACGTCTATTAACAGCAGTAAGTGAATGTAATACTGAAGAAGCGCGGGTAGCGCTTGAGGCGCGGGCAAATGCAAACTTAAGAGATAATTACCAAGTATCAGTTTTGTCTTATGCTGTATCAAGGTGTGAACCCAAGATGGTTGAGTTGCTTTTACAAAAAGGCGCAGATGTAAATGCACAAGAGAGTGAAGGCGCAACTTGTCTGATGATAGCGTCAATTTTAGATAAAATAGAATTGGTAGAGTTGCTTATTAAATATGGCGCTAACGTAAATGTAAAAGAGAATAACGGTGGCACTGCTTTAATGATGGCCGTTAACAAAGCTAATATTGAGTTAATAAAACTACTTTTAACTAAAGGCGCAGATGTAAATGCGCAAACAAAGTTTGGTGATACTCCTTTAAAAATGGCGACATTGTCAAAGCGAGTTGATGTGTTAAAGCTACTTCTTAAACATGGTGCTAAGTTAGACGTGAAAGATAGCAGTGGTGACACTCCTTTTATGTTGGCGGTAGAAAGTGGGAATATTGAGTTAGCCAAGCTTTTTTTAACTAAAGGCGCTGATATAAATGAGCAAAAAAAATATGGTGATAGTGCTTTAATGATTGCGTCGCGAAAAGGTTATATTGATTTAGTACGGCTGCTTTTACAAAAAGGTGCAGAGGTAAATGCAAAGAAAAATGATGGCAGCACTGCTTTGATGGTGGCGGTGGGATACGGAATTTTTGAGGTAGCAAATCAGCTTATTGACTACGGCGCTAAAGTAAATATGACCAATAATGATGGCAGCACCGCTTTAATGACAGCGGCAGAAGGCGGGTTTTATGCATTGACCAAACTTCTTTTAACTAAAGGTGCTGATGTAAATGCAAAAAACATTTATCAGATTACTGCATTAATATTAGCGGTGCAAAAGGGTTATCCGGCTTTATCAAAATTGCTTGTTGATAAAGGTGCAAATGTAAATGCTAAGGATAACAGCGGTATAACAGCACTGATGGTGGCGGCACAAAATGGTAATATAGAGATAGTTAAACTACTTGTAGATCACGGCGCCGAAGTAAATGCTGAGAATAACAATGGATGGACAGCGTTGGATGCAGCTAAAGAAAAGGGTCATAATGAAATAGTATTATTTTTACAAAGCAAAATTGCAGCAACAACAAAAAATGACCATCGCAGTTCTGTAGGCTCGCAAAAATCAAAAGACGACCCTAGTGACTGTAAACAATGCAAGTAATGAATTATCATAATAATTTGCAATACAAACCTGGGGGTGTCCCTAAATGTCTCCCGTCGATCTTCACGAAATCAGCTACTTACGTCCACGTGCTCGCAGAAATCCTGCCTGCGACTTGCCACTAGCAAGCCTTTCGCATGGTTTTTACTCAAGCGCGCGGCCATCGTTTACGTGGCTTTCGTGAATCTCTTAAGTCCAACATTTAGGGACACCCCCTGACTAGTAAATCGAGAGGTTACATTAGTACTTTTAACCCTAAGATCGAGTTTTTTGTTTAGCTAGGGTCTGCCACTAAATTCATTGCATTCTGGTTGTCATCCCCGTGAAAACCTCATCATTCTACACATCTTTTACTTGACTACATGACTATAGTTGCGAACCAACAATAATATTGCTAATGCCCCCATCAGGAAGAGAGGCTTAATCATGTGTAGTTGCAGACCAAAATCTAGTTGTTGCGATGATCAATGCTATTGTGATGACAGTTATTGTGGTGATAGCGATGACGGCTTTGTGCGTCGTTTTCAAACCAAAGTTGAAATTATTGCTGAACTTGAAGATTATCTCGGTGAGCTTAAGACGGAGATGCAAGCAGTCGAAGAGCACTTAGAAGATTTGCGTAAGTAATCATATCAACAAATAAACTGCCAAAATACTTTATAAATTATAGAAATCAATACAATACAACTAATTCAATAAAATATATTACAGCTTCATTGATATATAATATATTAATAAGTCATAACTACTCAAGTATCTTTGAATTCAGGAGTCAGAATTCAGAATTTTTAAAAATCACTTGAAAATGAGCCATATTCAATTGATGAACTTGTAAGACACTACAAGCATATAATGTTGAGTTTTAAAGCTATTTAGGAAAAATCTTTAATCTTTTCGACTTGTTATTTATTCTGAATTCTGTCTTCTGAATACCTGAGTAGATA
>JAFGEK010000197.1 GCA_016931625.1 Deltaproteobacteria bacterium
GGCAAACCAACCTTATTAAAAACTGATTTAGTTTGGCTTGATGAAGCTCCACAAGCTTTTGCCGCAAGAATTAACAACGAAGGGCTAGCCATATATGTCAAATAAACATGCAGATAGCATAAATAATCTAAATCGGGCGCTGCGGGCATTACGCCTTGCTGCTACTACGCCAGTCGCCGAACCGCGTGATCTTGCAGGAATTATTAAAAATTTTGAAATTGTGTACGAACTTAGCTGGAAAACCCTAAAAAGAAAGCTAGAAAATGCAGGTCATAACCCATCTTCAGCTCGTTCTGCTTTCGAAATGGCCTTTGAATTAGGTTGGATAGAAAATGAAGAAATATGGCTGGCGATGATCGCGGATCGCAATTTAACGGTGCATACCTATAATGAAACTTTTGCTGAAGCTATGATAGATCGTATTAGAAATAACTATTTGCCAGCCTATGAGAAATTATTGCATTATTTGCATTAAAAATGCGTATGTAATTAGGGGGTGTCCCTAAATGTTGGACTTAAGAGATTCACGAAAGCCGTGTAAACGGTGGCCGCGCGCGCAGCAAAATCATGCTGAGGCTTGCTTACTGGCAAGTCGCAGGCAGGATTTTGACGAGCACGCGGTCGTAAGTAGCGGATTTCGTGAAGATCGACGGGAGACATTTAGGGACACCCCCTAGGCCAACTGATGGTTCATTAACATTTTGTATATTTAATTGATAGTAGGAGCCGACTGTGCCAAAGCGTTATTCTTGGCGTGACTTAGATGAAAATCAGCGCATTGCAATTTTGCGCCGACCGGCAATCACCGCAGGCGCTGCCACCCGTGATACCGTTTTACCATTAATAGATTTAGTACGTAATCAGGGTGATAAAAGTTTACGAGAGTTAACTCTGCGCTTTGACAAAGTTCAAATTGATAATCTTGTCCTAAGCCAAAGTGAACGCGATGCAGCTTTTATAGAAGTAACCCCTGAGCGACGCTTGGCGATGGTGCGTGCTATTGAGAATATTACCCGTTTTCATGCTGCCCAACGTCGCCCGCCGTTAGTTGTCGATACCCAACCTGGGGTACGCTGTGAACGTATAATTCGTCCTATAGAAAAAGTTGGTATGTATGCCCCCGGTGGCAGTGCACCATTGGCTTCAACGGTGCTTATGTTAGGTGTACCCGCCAGATTGGCTGGTTGTCCTACACGTGTTTTATGTTCACCACCAAGACCTGATGGTTCACTCGACCCCCATATTATAGTCGCGGCGACACTTGCTGGCATCGAAACCGTAATCAAGGTAGGTGGGGCGCAGGCTATTGCAGCTATGGCATATGGAACTGAGAGTGTTCCTAAAGTTGATAAAATTTTCGGTCCCGGAAATTCGTGGGTAACCATGGCTAAAATGCTGGTTGCTGAAGATCCCGAAGGTGCTGTCATTGATATGCCTGCCGGACCTTCAGAAGTATTGGTGATTGCCGATGCTTCAGCTGATCCAACTTTTGTAGCTATCGATATGCTTTCGCAAGCTGAACATGGTCCTGATTCACCTGCTGTACTGGTTACCACATCATCAGAAATAGCTGATGCAACACAAAATGAACTCGAACGCTTAGTGACTACTTTGCCACGTCGTGATAGCGCGCAAGCAAGTCTACAACACAGTCTTATTATCATTGCTGATGATACTTTACAGGCTGCAATGATCACCAACCTTTATGCTCCTGAGCATCTAATTATTCAGACTGTAGATGCTCGTGAATTAGTTGGCCATATTTTAAATGCTGGTTCAGTCTTTTTAGGTCCGTTTACACCAGAGTCTACAGGTGATTATGCTAGTGGTACTAATCATGTTTTACCTACCTATGGCTATGCTCGTGCAGTTTCAGCGTTGTCGTTAGAAGCATTCGAAAAATCATTCACGGTACAAGAACTAAGCGCCAATGGCTTAAGAGACTTAGCCCCGATTGTCGAAACCCTTGCAAAGATAGAAGGATTAGAAGCTCATCGAGCTGCGATGTCGCTTAGGCGAGAAAAACTTGCGGCTATTAAAAGTGATATGAAAGTACCCTATAGTGCAAGCAAATCAACAAATTGGCCACTACGACTGGCCAGAGCAACTGTACGAAACTTAGCTCCTTATAGCTCAGCTCGTAGTACAATATCACATGCCCCAGTACTATTAGACGCTAATGAAAATCCTCGGGCACCGCTAGGAGATTACCCAGAACTTAATCGTTATCCATCACCACAACCAGTAGAACTTTTATCGCGCCTAAGTGAAATTTATGGTGTTGATAATGATAATGTGGTCGTTGGCCGAGGTTCTGATGATGTAATTGACTGGTTATTACGAACTTTCTGTGAAGCTCGCTATGATGGCATTATAGTTTGCCCGCCAACCTACGGAGTCTATTCAGTATTTGCAGAATTGCAAGGTGCAAACGTACGTGAAGTACCGCTTACCTCAGCACCTAATTTTGAAATTGACGTACCAGCCTTGCTGAATGCTTGGCAACCACAAGACAAGCTGATTTTTTTATGCTCGCCTAATAATCCTACAGGTAACATTATTAATACTGAAATTATTGCAGGCATTGCCGAAGCTTTTCATGAACGCGCTTTAATCATTTTAGATGAAGCATATATTGAATTTGCCGATACCCCTAGCATGGTATCTCATATTTCAACGCTGCCGAATTTAGTGGTTTTACGAACCTTATCTAAAGCACATGGTTTGGCCGGAGCTCGATGTGGTGTTGGTTTAGCTAATCCTGAAATTATTAGTTTGCTTAATAAAGTTCGAGCGCCCTACCCGCTACCACGTCCAGCGATAGCAGCCGTACTCGATGCCACCACCCAAACAAGCCTAGTGCAAGCACAAGAGCAAATCGATATCATTAAAATTGAACGCCTACGTTTACATAATTACCTAAGCCAATTACCCATAACTCTTAATGTTTTTAACAGCCAAGCAAACTTTTTATTAGCTCGTTTTATTGATGCTGAATTGGTAATGGCTGTTGCACGAAAAGCTGGCATTATTATTCGTGATCGAAGTAGTCAGCTAGGTCTTGATAACTGCGTACGCATTACTATAGGTACCCATGAAGAAAATGATAAACTACTTAATGTACTATCTAAGTTAGGGGCTTAATTTAAAATGGGTGTTCGTAAGATTCTTTTTGTTGACCGTGATGGCACATTAATTCGTGAAACTGCTGATTACCAAGTAGATAGTCTTGAAAAGATGCAATTGGTTGACAATGTTATACCTGCATTATTGCAATTACGTGACTATGGTTACAAATTCGTAATTGTTACTAATCAAGATGGCTTAGGCACAGAAAAATATCCTCAAGCAGCCTTTGATTTAGTGCAAAAAACGATGATTGAGCTTTTTCGCTCCCAAGGCATAAAATTTAACGAAGTATTGGTATGTCCTCATTTTCCTGAAGACGACTGCTTATGCCGCAAACCTCATTTAGGTCTAGTTCGTTCCTATTTAACTGGTGGCGATCTTGATATGACCACTTGTGCAATGGTTGGTGATCGCGAAACTGATCTCACTTTTGCTGAAAATATGGGCATTCGCGGTTATCGAGTGGGCAGCGACATACCAGATGCTTTAAACTGGCTTGAGATCGCTCATGAGCTAATTACTCGTCCTCGCCGCGGTAGATGTCAGCGCCGTACTAATGAAACTCGTATTGATATTACTGTTGAGCTCGATCAAGATACTTCTAGTGCTCCTGCACCACCGCAACAAAATATATCAACTGGCATCGGTTTTTTTGACCATATGCTTGATCAATTATCACGGCATGGTGGTTTTTCTCTTTCACTAGTAGCTGAAGGTGATTTACATGTTGATGAGCATCACACCATCGAAGATGTTGCGCTAGCCTTAGGTGAAGCTTTACGACAAGCGATAGGAGATAAAATTGGTATTGGGCGTTATGGGTTTGTGCTCCCTATGGACGAATCATTAGCACAAGCCACTATCGACCTTTCAGGTAGAGCCTATTTTGTACTTAACGGTAAACTACCATGTGAGCAAGTTGGTGGGATGTCCTCATCAATGGTTGAGCACTTTTTTCAAAGTTTTGCTACTGCATTAGGTGCCACATTGCACCTTACTATCAGTGGTAATAATATTCATCACATGATTGAAGGTTTATTTAAAGCAGTGGGACGCGCCCTACGCCCTGCATTGCGTCGCTTTGATACTGGTTTGCCTTCGACTAAAGGTATATTGTAAGCATGGTTCTACTTGATTGGCGCTTACAAATTCTCAACAAAAAAATTCTTTATACGTTTAATTAGTGGCCGTAATATTATTTGATCGTCAAAACGATGGCCTATACCGGCAATTATTTCTAATGTAACATTACGAGCACTGGTAGCTATATCATGAGCATCACTGCAGGGCACAACATCATCATCTTCGCCATGAATTATAAATAATGGGGCGTGTAAAATTGTTACTGCCGAAAGCACATCATGCGCCCTAGCATCAACAAGAATTTCTGGGTTAAAAAATTCTCTTAATTTTTTATTTTCTGCTTGACGTTCAATCAATGATGCCAAATCGCCTACGGCCGCCACCGTGCTAATGGCAACTATTCTTTCATCGCGTGCTGCAGTCAGTAAAGCTACTGCTCCGCCAATACTCGAACCAAAAAGACCGATGCGTTTTGCGCCACAACTTGCGATTAAATTAACTGCCGCGTCTAAATCAGCCATGCGTCGACTTACGGTTGTATTACGCATGTCTCCTTGTGAATCACCACAACCAGCAAAATCAAAACGCAACGTCGCTATATCACAAGTTAGCAAAGCATCTGCAAGCATACGTTGTTTAGCGCCATTTTTATTTGAAAACATCCCATGACAAGTAATAACCGCACATCTATCAATAGAACCTTGCAATATTCCTGTTAGTTTTTCACCACGTTCATTAGTAAATGTTATACTTGTTTCGGTCACTTTTAGGTTCTCGCCTACTTTTTAGCAATATACCAATATCAGAGCCAAACACTCCAGCATCGTCGACTAAAACATGCACAAAATATAGCAAGCTACCATCAGCAAATAATGATGGTTCACCGACATAGCCACTGATGATTTGCTTCGAC
>JAFGEK010000198.1 GCA_016931625.1 Deltaproteobacteria bacterium
CATGACAAACTACTACACCTTGCCCATGTTGATCGCGGACATTTACCCGTGCTTATACTGCGGACATATACCGTATCAGTAACACAACAAATATTGACCTTGCATCATTGCAACAACTGCTAGATGATAAAGAATTGGGCGATAGCCCACGCAGCACGGTAGCACTAAGAGTATCAATACGCCCCAAATTGTGGTCGCTTTACCACGCCCGACCCCGTAACCCAAGCAGTATATTTTTGCCAATCCTTTAATTGTTATGCTTATGCGTTTAACAACCCTTTAAGTTTTATTGACCCTACTGGTTATGACAACGAAAGCATGACCAGCGATCCAGTGTCCGCATTTTGAATTTAATTGCTTTGAAGTGACTATTCAGCGTGAAAAAGGTTTGTTTTGCTTGAAGACATTCTAGAGATCACTGAGGATGGCGTTCAATATATGCCTTTCTCTGAGTTTATAGATGCAATAATCAAATCTTAATAGAAATGATAAATTATCAGGATGATAAACAAAAACCTAAAAAATAAATTGACGCAAAATCCGGAAAAATTTAAATTTTATAACACATAAAACAAGTTATACCATGATGTTGGGTAATATAACATATAAAAGCTATAACTGTCTTAGTGCATAATATGACTAATGTTCTAATATTTATTCATATTATTATCACTAATTATTATGTTAATATATGCATGTCTTCGTGCTACATGGTGATTCATGGAAGCAAATCTAAAGGGCAATATTTTTACAATCGGTTATGGTGCTCAAACACCAGCAACACTGCTTAAACATCTTAAAAGGGCTAAAATTAAATATGTTGTAGATGTAAGATCTATACCATATTCAAGATATCAACCCGATTATTCGAAAGAAGTTTTTGAACAGTTTCTTGATAAAAATGGTATGCGATATGTATTTATGGGAGATTTACTGGGAGGGCGCCCGAAAGACGATGATTGCTACATTGATGGCAAAGTAGCCTATGCTAAAATACGAAGCAAAGAATATTTCAAACGAGGCCTAGTTCGTATTATCAATGCATTTAAACAAGGCTTAAATATCTGCTTATTATGCAGCGAAAGTAAACCTACTCAATGCCATAGAGCAAAATTAATTGGCTGCGCTTTATCAGATGAAGGGGTTCAAGTTTTACACCTTCTTCCTAATGGAACAAGCTGTACACAGCAAGAAGTAGTTAGAGAGCTAACAAAAGGTCAGCAGAACTTGTTTGCTGAGCATTTTGTTTCGCGTAAAGTCTACAAGCAAGGGCATGTATGCGAATCTTGACAATTGGTGGTTATGGATTCACCGAAGATAAATTTATCCATACGTTGAAATCAGCTGATGTAGATATTTTAGTAGATATACGACAGCGTCGTGGTCTGCGTGGTTCGCGCTATGCATTTCTTAATAGTAAACGGCTTCAAGCAATTTTGAATTCAGCGAATATTAGATATTTATATGTTCGTGAACTTGCCCCAACTTCTGAGATCCGTGAGACGCAAAAGCGTGAAGATGCTAATTCGAAGACATCCAAACGTGATCGTTTGCATTTGTCTCCAAATTTCGTAAGCAAATATCAAAATGCAATTTTATCCACTTTTGATTTTACCAACTTTCAACATAGTTTAATTTCAGCTCAAGCTATTGCGTTTTTTTGCGTTGAAGGGGCTCCTGAAGCATGTCATCGCTCTCTTGCTGCTGAGCATATTGCAAGCTTATTTGATGAGAACATACAAGTGGAGCATTTAATTCCATGAAAGTGCTAATTGTCGCTAAAACAAGATACGGCAATGATTGTTGCATTGGTGCTCTAACATATAAAGGTAAAAGCCTTCGCTTAAAAGAACTTGATGAGTCTTTTCCACCACAAAACATGTATTCAGTTGGTGATATTTGGGAAGTAAAGACACAGAAATCCAATCAGCTTACCCCGCCACATATTGAAACTGTTTTAGTGACAACTCGAGATAAAATCGGCTCATAGCAAAATATAAATAAAATAATTAGATCGATTATTAAAACCCCGTGGATAGGTGATATTACGTCTCTATATGAAGGAAAACTTAAATTTGAAAATGGCAGCGGTTATATTGAAAAGCCAAACATTCCTGATTGTAGTACGTGGTTTTGGCTCCCTGATAAAGATCTTGTTTTAAATGAGTCTAATTTTAATAATAAGGTTAAATATTATTATAAATATGATGATACCCATAAATTGAAATACGTAGGTTTTGTTAAGCCAATCCCAACTCTATTTGCACAAACTCTCGTTCGAGTGTCACTCGCGGGCTGGTGGCAGAAAGATAGCGATGTACCCGAACGATGTTATTTACAACTTTCAGGATGGTACTTATAAACAAGGACTCAGTACTCATTATTATTGATATGCATGTTAATTGCCTTTTTTAATAGTAAGTGTGTAATAACCTATGTTGATGCCTACATTAACTAAAACTAAGGTTTGACAAATTAAAAAGTGTAAGACTCACAACAGTTAATAAACAATAAAGATATAACGAATAGATATAAATATACTCTATCGTTGTATAATGAAATACAACGCAAACGGTACGTAGCTAATAAAATGAATTTAAAAAATAATTTTATTATTGACATATGAACACCAACATGATCACATCAGCATTGTCTATAAATTAAGCAATAAACAAGAAGGGGGATAATCAACAAAACAAATTTAAAACAATTGTAGCGGCGCTATGCATGGGCGAAATAAGCGTTGCTTCTACCCGCGCCCAAAGAAGTGTTTTTATTATTTCAAGCGAGGAACATTACGGTTGCACCCGTAATGCCCCTCTAAGTTTCACTTGCCTACACAGGAGGCCGTAAAACCTAATGAGTGATCAAACTCGTCGTTCACCTAGAGTCAAGTCGTCTTCACGTAAAAATAAGCAACAAATAGATCATGTCAATCAGATCAGCGATCAAAGCTTCGAACAATATATCGCCAAATATTTTAATCGGCGCAATTGCAATCGTGAAAAAGTAATTCAAACTATTAGCTATTTATGGCGTCAATATACCATGAACTTAGAAATGCTTGGTGAGCTAGCAGCATTGTGTGCTACTTATCATGAAAAAGCACAGGTTTATGCTGAGCGTGTTGAAAAGCGTTTTAGTGAATTATAACATTATAAGTATTAGATAACTTTTATCTAGAAATACTAAAGCTTGTTTAAATCGCTAATTAGCAACATCAGTATCATTGAGTAGTTATATTGCATAATAGGTGAGCAAGTAGTGGAAATCTGCAGTCAGGAGATATTTATTGGAAGTATTTGTGTCTAGACTTATTAATGACGGTTGAGTCATAATTTGTAATTAATTTCATTAGTTAGAATCTGGATCGTTGAAGCCCAGAGAGAATTGGCGATGCGCTATTGGGTCTATAAATGCAATGTAACGGGGCAATATAGCTACTTTGGCGATTGGGATGAAGTGTTTAGTAATATGCAACCATCAGCTTGGGGTTCTGCGGAGGAGAATAAAGCACTAGGCAAATTGCAAGATGGAGACTTAGTACTTGCATACCAGACGGACCGTAACGAACTCGTAGGAGTTGCTCGCGTTGAGGGCTTTAAGGGCAAGCTAAATAATAAGAATTTATTTTTAAAACCAATAGAAGAAATTCGGGTTAGGGTACGGCCTTTGAAAAAGGCACATCAAGATGTAGCTCGTATACCAGCGTTAACGCAAGGGCCGATACAAACAATATACGATATAACTGATGCTGATGCAGAGCTACTCTTGGCAGTAGCGCGCCAAAACGCTGAGCGCCAATATGCTGACCAAGGTTATGCAGTGTCGTCTCATGAGCGTCGTGCTATTGAAAATTGGTCAATGCAGCAAGCTCGAAAATATTATGAGTCAAAATGTTTCAATGTGAAAGATGTTCATGCAAATAAGCCTTTTGACTTGGAGTGCCAGCGTGGCAACAAAACAATTTATGTTGAGGTGAAAGGAACTCGTGGCAGTGGTGAAACGGTGTTGTTGACTCGGTGTGAAGTCCAGCATGCCCAAAAGCATCCGCGTAATTCAGCGTTGTTCGTAGTATTTAATATACAGCTTAAAGGGCGCGGTAAAAATGTTGTTGGTTATGGAGGGCGACAAGTGGTTTTTTATCCATGGTGTCCAAAGAAATCAGACCTGCAGCCGTCGCAGTATACCTATCGAGTGAAGAGTTAAACCAAAGCGGCAAGAGATCTTAAGTTACCTATGTGTTAAGGTTATAACAATCGCATAGCATATTTTAATGGTACACGAATATAACATGTTGAAGCAAAAAATGAAGTTACATTATAAATGAAATAATGCAATGCATGCAAAATGAGGCCACTTATAACTCCATGAGCCCCCGAGCCACCATCGACACTGAAGGTGGCTTAACCCGCTATTATTATGACGGCAGTGGTAAATTATGGCATGTGCTTGATGCAATGGGCAATGACACGCGCATACTTAACGATAACTATGGCCGCAAAGTTGAAGTTGTTGACCCTGATTTAGGCTTAAGCAACTTTAGCTACAATGCCTTTGGTGAGTTAATAGCAACAAACAATACTCTTGAAAGCGTGCAATTAACCTATGATGAATTAGGTCGTTTAACTAGCCGTCAAGCGAGCTACCTATATAGCAATCGTGTTGCTGAAACCTCAACCTGGGTTTATGACAACGCTTCTGGTGCAGGCATTGGCAAGCTACATATTGCCACAGCCCCTGATGGTCACCGCAGCCTCTATGAATATGACAATTTTGGTCGTGCCATTTTAGCCATTAACGAAGTCTCACTTGCGGGCACTATAACAAACTATGACGTATATACTGAGTATGATGTGCTTGGTAGGCCTTTGCGTGTTACTTACCCAACAGCATTGGGTGAGAGTCTAGTGGTGCAATATCAATACGATGCTTATGGTCCATTAACTGCCATAGTGCCATTAGAGGGTTTTGCTGGTGTTAACATAAATGCCAATAGTGGTGCCTTATGGCAACTTGATGCAGTTGATGCACGCGGCAATAATCTGCAAGAAACTTTTGGCGATAACACCAGCACCATTCGCAGCTACTATGAGCGCAGTGGTCGTGTTAACGACATAATTACCTTTGCATCTGACAATGCCATATTACAGCACCAAATACACACTTGGGATAGCAATGGTAATTTAGCCACTCGTGACAATGCTCTTATAGCAAATAGCAATGAGAGTTTTGCCTATGATAAACTCAATCGCCTAACCCAGGTGCAAACGGGCGCTGCCGCAACAACGGCACAATCAATACAGTATAATGCAATGGGCAATATTTTATCGCGCTCAGATATTGGTGATTATGCTTACAATGCTACCCAACCACATGCCGTAACCCAAGCAGGTAGTGAAACTTATAGTTATAATGAACTTGGGCAACAAATATCACGCACTAACAAGGGCCAAACCTTTATCACGAGCTACAATGCTTGGGGTAAATCCCATGAAGTACATGTTGGTTCAGCCTCTGGCTCGTTATTAGCTAGCTATAGTTATACAGCCGACGGTGAACGCTTAATTAAGCAAAGCACAACTGAAACCACAATTTATATTGGTAGTTTATATGAGCTACATATAAATAACGCTGGCACCAATGAGCAGTTTAATATCATAGCCGGTGATAAAATAGTGGCGGTAGCTAGACGCAATAATGCTATCCAAACAGATATTGCTTATCTTCATACTAATCATTTAGGCTCGCCAGAGTTGCTCACCGGTGCTATAAGCGGCGCTGTTTATCAGCAGTTTGACTATTGGGGTAAACAAATCGTTAAGCCGTCATTAGATGAACTCAAAGGCCAAGGCTTAGGCTATACTGGTCATGAAACAGAAGATGAGCAAGGGCTTATCAACATGGGTGGGCGTCAATACGACCCAAATTGTGGCCGTTTCACCACCGCTGACCCCGTAACCCAAGCAGTATATTTTAGCCTATCACTTAATCGTTATGCGTATGCGTTTAACAACCCCTTAAGCTTTATTGACCCTACTGGTTATGACAACGAAAGCATGACCAGCGACCCTTGGGATATGGCGTCGTATGACTTTGATGACTCATATGCTTGGAGCGAAGATTCATCAGGAAATTGGGTTGAAGTTTATGAATATGAGCCCACCAATGTTTCAATGCCCAGCATGCCTAATGACAATGCGGTTGTTACTAGCCAAGATTTCTCACATGGCAGCAATGCTATGGGGCCAACTGCTGGTATCGATCCGGCGTCAACACCAGTTTTATCTGCTTATAGCCCTGGTTCTCTTGTTAACCCATACATGAGCTATGGTGCGAGCGCCGAAGATTTATATTCAGCGCGAGTTGCTGGCGCTACGATGGGAATATTGACGGTATCGAGTTTCGGTATTCTTGGTGAGCCGAGTTTAAATGACCTACCGTTGACAAAAGAAGCCGAGCAAATGAAAACCTCGGGTGAATGCTGGATACATGAAGATGCGTAGGCGAATGCTTATCTTGTTGAAAAGCGTTGTAAGGTGTACGAATGCGAGTGCGCTAAATAATTTTTGTATATGAATTTTAACTAAACAAGTCATTTGCCAGGTGATGTAAAAAACATAATTATGCTTTCTACATCGCCTGGCTTATTTGTGTTTAAATTACAATTGTTCATATTGACAAATGCCAATGAGCATGCTGCTATGATTGTTTGTGTTCGTTAATCAACTGGGGAGGGAATAGATAACTACTTTTTCATTAAGTAAATCATATTTTGAAGCTTTAAATTAATTCGTCAATAGTTACAGGTATAACTATGAATGCATTATTATATGTTGTCACATCATTTTTAATTGTGAGTAACGGCAATAACAATATTGACACGAGTGAAGAGCAAGCTTCATTACAACAAATAGAATTTGATTTAGGTGGTTATACCTCTAATCGGCATAATTCACGCACACTGATAATAGTGCCAGTGCTTTCGGGTGCATATGCAATAAATCATTTTTTGCAGGTAAGGGCGCAGTGGGGCGTTGTGAGTTGTAATCAAAAAAGCAATACATCCAGCACAAGAACGGCTAATTTAGGTAATCCATTTCTTTCATTCATATGGTCTCCAGAGATTTTTACAGGTATCACCAGCCAAATCAGTGCTGGCTTTACTATACCAATTGCTCATTTACCGAATAACGCATCTACACGAAATGAACGTGATGCTTATGCTTTTGCCAGTGCTCTAAAAGGGCTTAAAAGTATGTGGCTATGGTCGCCAGATCGCTTTGCTTTCGCTGTGCCACTAACACTACAATGGCGTGCATCTCTATTTGCTATTATTAACTTAGATACTAGTGCTGCAGTTATGCTGCCAACAAAACAAAGCAGTAATAATCGAACAGATGCTATTTTTGAATTTGGCGCTGAAATTAAAACTCAATCACCTCTGTCGTTGGGTTTTCGCATTCAAACAGTTACAATAATTACCCTCCCAACTGATCGCTTGCAGCTATCAGTCTCTTCTTTTTTAGAACATGAAAGAGAATTTGTTACAGCACGTATAGAATTATCAATGCCTGTTGGTGATCCACTGGCTGTATTTAATTATTGGTTTGCAAATTTGACAACAACTTTTAGGTTTTAATTATGTCTTCGCATCTTGCTAAAATTATATTTTGCACCGTTGGCTTTATATCTGCCTGCGGCGAAGTATCTGTTTGTGATATTCGACAAAAAGACTGTCAAAATAAAACATTTTATGCCGTCTTAGCTGAACGTGACGAACCATGGGATGCTTGGTCACAGCCGCCATCAATTAGAGTGATATCTACAACAGAATATGAAAATGAACTGCTGGCACAACAAACAACAGATGCAAACACTGCCAATCATTGGGATACCGCTTTAAAGCTTTTAGGATTTGTTAAACCAGAAGTTGACCTTGATTCTGCAACCATTGAGACTCAGGTGAGTTCAATAATTGCATATTATTCATTAAAGAATAAAAATGTAACAATTATTGATCATGGTGATACTTATAACGAATATCAAGCTTTTATATCTTTAGCGCATGAATTAGTACATGCGATACAAGATCGATATCGCGAGCTCGAAATAATAAATACAGAAAAAACAGCCGACGCTTTATTTGCCCGCCGTAGTATTATCGAGGGTGAGGCCGTTTTATATTCAAATCTTGTGGGATTACATGCCAAAAAGCAAAGTTTTAACGATGTTGATTGGAATGAATATTATTCTCAAATGCTATCAAAGGCACAATCATTAGTGTTCGAGTCAATACATCCTTTATATTTTGCGTTATATAACCTATGTTATCCATTAGGTGGCAGATTTATTACTGATGCATATGGTTTTGGCGGTCCGCCAGCGACAAAACAACTATTCACCAAGTTTCCGTCATCAGCTTTAGCAATAATGTCTGGATATCATGCAGATGTGCCAATTTATACAATGCCTTGTCAGGCTACTACGCCAAATGACTATACACAAAAAGGACTCGATGAATTTGGTCCTATGGGTGTATTTGCTATTTTAGCGATAGAAAATAATTCTATTGAGCAAGCTGATGAGTTATCTAGACAGTGGCGTGGTGATCGGGTTTCTGTTTTTCGTAATGATGACAATGTCATAGTAGTTTGGCGCATTCGTTTTAGTTCGAGTGCAATGGCAAGTACATTTATAAGTAGGATAAATACAGCAAGTGCTTTTCTTACAGAGTCAGAAAATAATGAAGTAATTATTGCAAGAGCCACTGATATAAATATTTTATATAATTGGAACGCAATAGCATGTGAATAACTTTTTAAAAATGGGTGTTAGACAATAGCAAATTGACAGATGATCACCAACATGATCACATCAGCATTGTTTATTAATTAAGCAACAAACAAGAAGGGGGATAATCAAAAAAACAAATATAAAAAGTTGTAGCGGCGCTATGTATGGGCGAAATAAGCTTCGCCTCTACCTGCGCCCAAAGAAGTGTTTTTATTATTTCAAGCGAGGAACATTACGGAGGCAACCGTAATGCCCATCTAAGTTTCACATGCCTTATAAGGAGGCTGTAAAACCTAATGAGTGATCAAACTCGTCGTTCACCTAGAGTCATATATGGCTTAGCCCTTCGTTGTTAATTCTTGCGGCAAAAGCTTGTGGAGCTTCATCAAGCCAAACTAAATCAGTTTTTAATAAGGTTGGTTTGCC
>JAFGEK010000199.1 GCA_016931625.1 Deltaproteobacteria bacterium
AACTCTCTACGTCATGCCCTCGAAAGAGGGCATCCAGTAAAGCCTAATAAAATCGATCAATTACAGAGATGAGATCAAGAGTCAGCACATGGCCCCTAAATTGGTGCGGTGCCAGACGACAAAAATTCCTTTATAATTCATAGTTTTATATTCGTCTGGCACCAATTTAGAGCAGCCATCATTGTGGGCAAACAAGCTATTAGTTATGGTAGCCCGAGAGCTAGCCGACAGCATGAGTGTCGTAGAATAGGAGCTATCTCCTCCGTAGTAGAACTCACAGTAGTTGAAGACTGATCCATTCGTCCCATTAGTATCGATGTTTCCCCAATCTAAGCGGGCAGGTTGAGTGGCGTTGCCATCACCGTTGGTGTCGCATCCTTGAATACAAATACAGGGGACACTGTTTTAACGAATTGTAAAACACTGCCCCCTGAAACCTCCCTGAAACCTTTTGGAATCTCCTGAAACCCCTGGAGCTTGCTGTGCTAACGATTGTGTATTAGGTCTAATACGTTTTAAGGATAATCAAATCATGACTACTAGCGAGTATGCCATAAACCGACGTGCATTTATCGTTTGGACAATATTAATTATTGCAGCATGTGTTATTTATTTTGCAGGCATTTCACACGAACTCATTTGGTATGACGAAGCTATATCAGCGGCAATAGCTAATCACAGCTTCTCTGAAATTATGTCGTTGATGCCATATGAAAATCATCCACCGCTTTACTTTATCTTATTACATTTTACGCAGATGATCCTTGGTGATTCTGAGTGGGCTTTGCGTTTCATTTCAGCTGTCGCGGCGATCGGTATGGTGGGACTTGGGGCTGGTCCGGTACGTCGTCTCTTTGGTGACCGTACAGCTTTCGCTTATGCTATCGTCGTGTTGTCTTTTCCGGTCATGTTGATTTACGCGCATGAAACCCGAATGTATTCGCTAGCCAATTTCTCCGTAACCGCCACCGTATTATATGGGTTTTGCGCTGCCCGTGATGGTCGGATTAAAGATTGGATTATTTTTGCTATTACCTCTTTAGTAGCGGCATACTCTCATTATTACGGCCTCATAGCTGTAACTATGGCCCATATTTTTATTTTATGTTTTATTCTGATACGCCATCGCGCCCAGTTACATCGTTATCTTGCTACCGCCGCACTAATACTTATTGCTTATTCACCTTGGCTCGTAGTGCTTTTTAACCAAACCATGCGAGTTAATAAAACCAAATTCTGGATTCCTCCGGTATCTATTGAAGCTATATTCTCTGCAGTTTTTCGGCCATTTGCTTATCGTGAGTTGTTCCCTACGCCATTACCAGTTGTACAGCCAACAATGGCTGTCGCCTTTATAATTTCTTTAACGCTTATTATATTTGGTGTAATCATATCTCGCCAAAAACAAAAAACGACTACCTTCAATTTTGTTATTATGTCGTTGGTTGTTTATTGCGGCACCATATTTGTGGCTATTATTATGTCACTTATTTCGGTGCCAATTTTTTATAGTCGCTACATGGTAGTGCTATCTGGTGTATTCGCGTTGTTAATTGGCTTGGGCATTGGTCAACTTACACGCCTTAAATTATATGTTGCAACAATTGTTTTGCTGACGATTCTTCAGAGTTTTACCCTAAAAGATCTCTATACACATCAATTTAACTTGCCATTTAAACAGGTGCGCCAAGTTCTACAAAAAGAATTAAAGCCAGGCGATTTGCTTATTACATCTGATTGTTTCACGGTAGGTCCTGCTTATTATTACTTTCCACAAGCAATAAATTATTACTCTAGTAATGTTGTTGAAGCGCAACGTGATGAAATTTTGCGAGTGATGAGCCCGCGGCTTCGCTACAATCAAGGACTTAAAGAGTTGCTTGCGAGTCATAAACCGTTTTGGTCGTTAACTGATAGCAGCGGTTTAAGTCGAAATGTCTATGATATTTTAGTTCATGAACCTGGTTGGGAAATTGAAGGTAAGTCACGTACTTTTACAGATCCAAAACCATATTCGTTTCTTAGCTTTACACTAGCGAAATACGTGTATACCGGACGTGACAATTCAAGCCTAAAAAAAGGGACCCTTAAGTTGCATCTTACTGGTTTAAAATCGACTGCCACTGTAATTGCAATGCTTTTTACCAGTTTTCCCCCACTTGACGACAAAACCCCTCCTTATCGCTATCAGCTATTCAGTGTAACCGATAATCAAGTGCAGGGTGATATCAATGGTCTTAATTATGGTGAGTATGCATTAGTAGTCTGGCAAGACGAGAATAGAAACACTCGATGGGATTGGAAAGATGGCCAACCCAATGAAGGCGTGTGGATTTTAAATCATGAAAAAACTGATCCGAAATTAGGTGTCAAAGGTTTTACTTTTGATGTGATAAAATTCGCTTTTTATCAACCAGAACTTATGGTTACCGGCAAAATTGCCTACCCACCATTTGATAAACCGCCAACAAATAATGCACTAGACTCTAAATAAAACTAGATTAGTTTTATTTGCGGCAGCTCTTGCGCTTTTGCTTAACTTTTTCGAACTCTTTTTCCATATCTGCAAGTGGTACCAACTTCAGAATATTGGTGGTCACATATACCTCATGATGTAGTATCGCTGCAGTAACCTTAGATGCAAACCTTATTCTTTTAGGTGAGGGTAACCTTCCCAGTATGAGACAATAAATTTATTGCGAAGGGCCTCTATTTTCAACTACGCAAGAATACTACAATAACCTGGATGTTTATCTAAAACTCGCAAATTTTTAGTTATAGAATAACCAAATGATACTTCCAAATTTTTGCACTATTATTATTAGTTATTATAGTATTAATTGTATGTTATCTCGTATAGCTATG
>JAFGEK010000200.1 GCA_016931625.1 Deltaproteobacteria bacterium
ATTCACGAAAGCCGCGTAAACGATGGCCGCGCGCGCAGCAAAATCATGCTGAGGCTTGCTTGTGGCAAGTCGCAAGCAGGATTTTTGCGAGCACGCGGTCGTAAGTAGCGGATTTCGCGAAGATCGACGGGAGACATTTAGGGACACCCCCTAATTTAAAGTTCATATTAACACGTATATCGTCAATATACATTTTTTTATTGCTAATAAAGACTACAAAAAATTCATAAAGGCCAAAATAAAACGTCATGCAACTTAATTATGACATCTCTATTGATCATAACTCATCGCAAATTCTGCTGTTTTTACATGGTTTTACTGGCAACCGTACTAGTTTTTCACATTTGCAAAAAACATCGCTTCAACAAAAACGTACATTTGTGAGTTTAGATTTACCTGGTCATAATAATGCACCACCGCCACCGTCAGCTATTAGCGGCTGGCAAGCAACTATTGAAGCCTTAGTTGTGGTTATCGATGAGATAATCAACAAATACAGTTTAAAACGCCGACAAGTAGATTTGCTTGGTTATTCTCAAGGCGGGCGATTGGCTTTGGGTTTAGCGCTTAAAAGACCAGAGTGCATTAATCATCTCATTTTAGAAAGCGCCTCTCCTGGTCTTAAAAGCGAAACAGAGCGTGCCAGACGCCGAGCTGAAGATGTAGAACTGGCGCAAATGCTCGAACGCGATGGCCTTGATAGCTTTATTACCTATTGGGAAAATTTACCCCTCTTTGGTGGACTTGCACAATTACCTGCAGAGCTAAAAAACACCCTCGCTTCTCGTCGGCGCTGCCATAGTGCTAAAGGCCTAGCTGCTGCATTGCGCGGATTAGGTCTAGGTATACAGCCAAGCTATTGGGGCGAATTAAAGAAAGTATCGATGCCGGTATTGTTAATCACTGGTGCCAGAGACCAAAAATTTACCAGCATTGCCAAAGCCATGGCGCATGAATTACCGCAAGCACGACATGAGATAATCGCTGGCTGTGGTCACACACCAAACCTAGAAAATACACAAAAGTACGTTGATTTGTTAACAAAGTTTCTCAGTTAATATACACTCAAGTTTTTATCGGTGACCAGCAAATTGCCGCTTAATACTGCGCTGCAGGTTGGCGTAGATCTTAAGTACACAGTTGTCATAAAGATAAAGCATTGTTAGGTTGCAGTAAAATCGCAACTTTGTACTTTTCTTTTATAAAACATATAGGTTTCAGTGGACTTTGCATCTTCTTTCACTTTGCCAGCAGATATGCCCTGCGAGGCTGAACTTTTACAATTGCTGACTAATGCTTTTAAACACCACTCTACCCTTCATCGTACTAAGCCTGCACAATGGCTGTGTTTTAGATTGCAAATTAAGCTCGATGACCCTTGGCTATTTTTACCATCAACTGCCATTACCAATGAATCTTTTGCCGCTATAAATGATGAACATGGTTGTTTACTTGCAATGGGCGAAACTACGAGCAAATCATTTAATGGTAAAAATTGCTGGGAATTAGCTGAAAAATATTATCAAACTATTTTGCAGAATATTGTCATAACCAAAACCAACAACCAAAATTCCATTAACTATAACGAAACACCTCTAATTTTAGCAGGTTTTGGGTATAATAATTATCACGATGCCCACGCGATTACTCATCTATGGCAACAATGGCCTGATGCCCGCATTGTTTTACCAAAAATATCCATCTGGCAGCCTATAGTTGATAAACAAGATATGCCAAATTGTTTTTGTGTCTTATCTATTTGTTTGTCGCTTGCGGATTTTATTGCACTACCAACACCGCCTACAGCAAAGCAACTTGCAAAGCTTGCAAATCAATTGCAGCACTTAATTAACTCTTTATTGCAACGATATGATCATCTGATTAACAAGCAACTAAAATATAAAAAAGACAAATTAGATAATAACCACTGCAATAGTGCTAAGCTAAAATTAGAACCGCTTGAAGATGAAAGAGACTTTCAAAAACGCGTTGCTAATGCACGTGCAGCATTGCAAAATAAAAATATTGACAAAATAGTATTAGCAAGAGCCGTCTCATTGCACACACCTTCAGAGGCTCGGTTTGATGTACCAGCAACTTTGCTTCGTTTACGTGCCGAATACTCCCATCTAACAACAATTTTTGCTTTTAGCTTAAATGGTGATGAAGTCTTTATTGGTGCCACCCCCGAACGACTATTTACATTGACAGGCAAACTTATTGAAACACATGCAATTGCTGGCACTATCAAGCGCGGTGAAGCAATCGATGAGGATAACAGTTTAGGAGAAAAACTGCTCACTAGTAATAAAAACCGCATAGAACATGAAACGGTAGTTACCCATTTACGCATGATACTGACGCCTTTATGCGAAACACTTTATATCGACAGTTCACCGCAACTATGTCTTCTTCCGCAAATGCAACACCTTGAAACAAAAGTTACTGGTAAATTACGTGACCTAATTAACCCAATAAAACTGGCGTCACAATTGCACCCCACACCTGCTGTATGTGGTTGGCCAATAGCTGAAGCAAATAGGTGGTTATGTGAAAATGAAACACTCGCTCGTGGTTGGTATGCGGGTTCTTTGGGCTACCTTTACCTCAATGGCAATGCTACCTTTACGGTAGCCATTCGTTCGGCGCTAGTAAAGAAAAACGTTGCATATATATTCGCCGGTGCTGGTATTGTTGCACAATCAGATGCTCAAGCAGAATGGCAAGAAACCGAACTAAAACTTGCTACTATGCGTGACTCTTTAATGATAGTTCATCAACAAAATGACAACCTCGCAACCAGCTAGAGCAAATCATGAATGATGTAATTATTGCTGCAAAAAATCGTGGCCATGCTCAGGCGCTCATCCAAAGTTTGGCTGCTTGCAAAGTCAATCAGGTAGTCATTTCTCCTGGCTCACGCAGTACACCTTTAGTATTAACGTGGGCTGATTGCCCTAGTGTTAATATTACTACAGTTCTTGATGAACGTACTGCGGGTTTTATGGCGTTAGGTATCGCTAAAGCTAGCGGTAACCCGGTGGCCTTGGTATGTACATCTGGCAGTGCCCCAGCTCATTATCTGCCAGCAATTATCGAAGCAAATTATTCTAATATCCCTCTGATTGTTCTCACGGCCGATCGACCAATTGAATTGCATCATTGTGGCACTCTACAAACCGTAGAACAATCATATAGTTACGGCCAACATGTAAGAGCATTTATAGATTTGGCTGCCCCAGCAGCAGAACAAAATCCACAGCTTTGGTTGCGCCAAGTTGCAGCACGTATGGTAGATACCGCTTGTAAAAATCCCAGAGGCCCGGTTCATATCAATATACCATTTCGCGAGCCATTGTGGTCAAACAAGCTGATAGACTCCAAGTTACCAGAATCAACACCAAAAACTCCTCCCCCTATAGAAAAACTATCAGTGCTTCGCTCTAAAAGCACTGTCGATGACAATATGGTAAAAACGCTGGTGCAACATTTTACCCATGCGCCAAGAGGGGTAATTGTTTGTGGGCCTATAGCTCCGG
The DNA here is from genome assembly GCA_016931625.1 of Deltaproteobacteria bacterium. NCBI lineage: Bacteria > Pseudomonadati > Myxococcota > Myxococcia > Deltaproteobacteria bacterium. Next base: position 3,540 of record JAFGEK010000200.1, read on the forward strand.
CTTATAAATTGGCAGATAGTATTTATTGCTTAGCTGCTAAATTGGGCTGGCCGATAATTGCAGAACCAACTTCGCAACTGCGTTTTAGCACAGCTAAAAACGGCCAAAATCTAGTCATTGCTGCAGCAGATCTGATTCTACGAGTACCCGAGTTTGTTGATAATGCCATTCCCGATTTAATTGTACGTTTTGGACAAACACCAACTAGCAAAGCTTTGCAAAATTGGTTGGCACAAGTTGGTTTAGACAAAATTATCCTAATTAACGAATCGGGTGTTTGGCACGACCCGAGTCATAATGCAGCTATGTTAGTTGTGGCAAACCCTAAAGAGTTATGCTCAGCAGTATTTAAATCTTTCGATTCCCCTTTGTGTGACCACGACGCAAAAAGCCTAAGCTGGTTGCAATATTGGCAACGCGCTGATGCTGCAGCACAACAAGAGTTAGAGGCCATATGTACTGCTGGCTTTTGGGAAGGTGGTGTTGCCCGCATTGTGGCAGCGAATCTACCCAACAACTCAGCTTTGCATATTGCCAGTAGCATGCCCATACGTGACCTTGATGACTTTGCTCCCTACGTGCAAAAAGATATTAAAGTTTATGCAAATCGTGGTACAAATGGCATAGATGGTTTAATTGCCACTGTTGCTGGCGAGGCTATAGCTGAACCTGAACGGTTACATTTTTTGCTACTCGGTGATCTGGCTTTCCTGCACGACCTTTCGTCTTTGCGCGTTACTACACAACTGCAAATTCCATTAGTAATAATTCTAATTAACAATAGTGGTGGTGGAATTTTTTCATTCTTGCCAATTGCTGAACATCCCTATTCTTTTGCAAAACATTTTCGTACCGACCAAAAAGCTAACCTTGAAGCACTGGTAAAAGCATCAGATGCTAACTGGCAGCATGCCACATCTTATGTTGAGCTAAACAATTATCTGCAACAGATAACAGAGCAAATCAAACAAAGACCGGGTGTATATGTAATTGGTCTTAACATTGATTTAGAACACAACGTTCAACAACATAAACAAGCTGCAGCAAATGTGCAGCGTGCTATTTTAGCTGTAATGACAACTGAAGGAGAGTAGCAAATAATGACTACAATAAATTGGATAGAGACTGGTAAATTTTCTGACATTGAATACCACAAAAGCACTGATGGTATTGCCAAAATAACCATAAATCGTCCCGAAGTGCGCAATGCTTTTCGACCTCAAACCATAAAGCAGCTTATCGAAGCTTTTAGTGACGCCAAAGAAGACGCCAATGTTGGCGTCATCATATTAACTGGCAAAGGTGACAAGGCATTTTGCTCAGGCGGTGACCAAAAAATTCGTGCCAAAGCTGGTTATGTTGGCGATGATGGCGTGCCCAGATTAAACGTTCTTGAACTACAGCGACTCATTCGCACCCTGCCTAAACCAGTTATTGCCATGGTGGCAGGTTTTGCTATTGGCGGCGGACACGTGCTTCATGTTGTCTGTGATTTAACTATAGCCGCAGAAAATGCCGTCTTTGGCCAAACTGGCCCTAAAGTTGGTAGTTTTGATGCAGGTTTTGGTGCATCATATTTAGCTCGTATTGTTGGCCAGAAAAAAGCACGAGAGATATGGTATTTATGTCAACAATATAATGCCCAAGAAGCTTTAGAAATGGGTTTAGTCAATAAAGTTGTGCCATTATCACAGCTTGAGGACGAAACGATAGCTTGGTGCAGAACCATTTTACAGCACTCCCCCATTGCTTTGCGTTTTCTTAAAGTTGGACTTAATGCTGATGTTGATGGTCAAACTGGTCTACAACAACTTGCAGGCGATGCCACTATGCTCTTTTACATGACTGATGAGGCTCAAGAAGGTAAACAAGCTTTTATTGAAAAGAGACCACCAAATTTTAAAAAATTTCCCCGCCTACCATGACCATAGTAAAACAAAAACCAATAGCCATAAAAGCTTTATGGTTGGCAGCTCGTCCTGCCACTTTACCGGCTGGATGCGTGCCAGTAATAGTTGGTTCGGGTGTAGCTTTGGGACAAGGGGGTTTTTCTCCGTTTATTGCGATAGCGACTTTATTTGGTGCCATATTTATTCAAATAGGTACCAATTATTTTAATGACTATGCTGATTTTAAAAAAGGTGCTGATACATCTGATCGCTTAGGGCCACTGCGCGCGACCCAACAAGGATGGCTTAGTGCAGCGACAGTACTAAAAGCTGCGTTGCTTAGTTTTGCCATCGCCGCATTATTTGGTATTTTCCTTATCTTAACTGGAGGTTGGCCAATCGCTATTGTAGGCATCGCTAGCATCATCGCTGGTATTGCCTATACTGGTGGGCCCTGGCCTTTAGCTTATGTGGGGCTTGGTGATGTATTCGTCTTTATTTTTTTTGGGCCAATAGCGGTGGTTACAACTTATTTTTTACAAGTTAACTCTATAAGTTTTCAGGCATGGCTTGCTGCAATTCCTGTTGGTTTATTAGCAACTGCCATTTTAGTGGTTAACAATTTACGCGATTGTAAAACTGATAAACAGGCAGGCAAAAAAACATTAGTCGTACGCTTCGGCTCTCGTGCTGCGCGGATTGAATATACGATTTTAATAGCTTTATCTTATTCGCTATTAATCATTGGCTGGTTTTATAGCTGGTTGCAAATTTGGTGTTTATTACCTTTATTTACTCTGCCTTTGGCATTAAAAAATATTAGAGCTATCTTTCGGTTAAACGGTCGTGCACTTAACCCTTATTTAGCACTCACCGCCAAATTAGAATTATTTTTTGGTATCACTTTGGCAATCGGAGCGCTTTTGTGAAATTAAAAGGCGCTTTTTTACATCGTTATTCATCACCATGTAGTAAACCTATTGTAACGTCATCAACTACTGTAAGAAAACGTGATGGGATTATATTAAAATTAATAGACAGTGATGGTCGTTGTGGTTTTGGTGAAGCTGCCCCTTGGCCTGGTTGGGGTTCGACGTTGTTGCAAGTTGAACAATGCTTAAATGAAACTATCGCCCCCAACTCATTTATCTGGGATGTACAATGGGACGCCTTATCAAAAAGCGCATTTATGCAATTGCTACAAAGTAAAATAAATTTTAGCGAAGCTGCTGCGGCACTTGAATTAGCTTTGCTTGATTTAATAGCTCAACACCGCTCAATTTCGCTTGCTAAATTGCTATCACCATTAGCGCGTCAAGAAGTTATCGTACATGCATTAATTAGTGATGTTAAAAGCGCCAAAGCTGCTGTAACATGCAAAGCCCAACATTTCAAAATTAAAATTGGTGCAGATCCATTTTTAAATGATGAGCAACGTTTATACCAAATACGCGAAGCAGTTGGCCCTAATGCTTTTATCAATATTGATGTAAATGGTGGCTGGGATTTAGCAACAGCTACAAAAGCGCTCACTCGATGGCAAAAACTCAATATCAATCTTATTGAACAACCATTAGCAGCTACTAGTGATAAAGATGAATTTTTAGAACTTCGTCGTCGCACTGGTGCCTGTATTGCTATTGATGAAGGACTACGTTGTAAAACTGACTTAGTTAACATAATCAAAAATCAAATAGCCGACGTTGTGGTAATTAAACCTATGATGGTTGGTGGACTGCTTGTGGCAAATCATATGGCCCGACAAGCAAATCAAGCTGGAATTAAAGTAATAATTACTTCAATGTTTGAAAGTGCAATTGGCCGCTCCGGTGCTTTGCATCTTGCTGCAGCATTAGCAAAAGAACCTTTAGCCTGCGGATTCACTGGATGCATCGCTAATGATGGCACTAAACCGGTAGCTAACAACCAACAAGTTTTACAACCACAATCTCATAGTCGTGGGTTAGCAATTGCCCTGCCATTAGCAAACGGACTTGGTATTACTGCCCACCAAAAAGATGAAATGCAATGATTACTATACCGCATCCAATTGCGAGCATGGCACGCTCACGGCCTCAACATACAGTAATTACTGCAAAAGATGGTTCACTATCAGCACAGCAGTTGCTTGATGCAGTTAATTCTTTTGCCTTTACGCTCGTAAATCATGATGTTCAAGTAGGTAGCGTTGTAGGACTAGTAGGGCCGGCAGATCTTAATTGGGTTGTAGCTTATCATGCTATTAGTTGGATAGGTGCTGTTGTCGCGCCACTACCCTATACAATACCCGCCACAACCAACGCTGAATTAGAACGAGCGTTAAATACGTTGCAGCCAGAATTTATAATAGCAACACAAAGTTGTGATTCGGTGCTATTAAAATCGCTTGCATCTCTTAATATCATTCCTACTCATGCACAAGGTAATAGCGACCGTATTGCTGAGCGTTTTTGGCCGCTGAATGAGCCACGACTATGCATTTTGACCTCAGGTACTACAACCGGTAAACCACAATCAATAACTCTATCAACCTCACAATTGCTATTTAGTGCTTTTGGCTCGGCAACCAGACTTGGCTTGCTACCAAATGATTCATGGCTTGCTTGTTTGCCACTCTGGCATGTTGGTGGCTCTGCGATTATCTGGCGAAGTGCTTTTTATGGCACCCATGTGCATCTACTGCCAAAATTTGATGCGACTACTATAAATAAACACATTGATTCAGGTAAAATAAATCTTATTTCTTTAGTGCCAATTATGCTCGAGCGTATCCTTGACGCTCGCAATGATACCGTCTTCCCATCGTCTTTACGTGCCATTTTAATTGGTGGCTCTGCAACTAATCAGTCCCTACGTTTACGTTGCCAAGCAATTAATGCTCCAATATCCATTAGCTGGGGGATGAGTGAAACAGCATCTCAGGTGGCAACCGCATTCCCTGGGGTTATTCCTGATACGGATAGTGTTGGACCTGTGCTGCCTTTTGCAAGCATACACCTCGATAAAGATGAAGTACTAACTGTTGCAGGGCCTTTAGCACCAAATGGTAATTTTATTACTCACGATATTGGAGCCATAGAATCAAATGGTAATATCCAAATAAAAGGTCGCATTGATGATGTTATTATTACTGGCGGAAAAAAAATAATTGCTAAAGAAGTAGAACAGGTTTTGTGTCAGCATGAAGCCGTTGCTAACGCCGCTGTCGTCGGTATTTATAATGCTAGCTGGGGCGAAACACCAGCGGCGTTTTTAGTTAGTAGCGACGATAAAAAGCGACCGAATGATAGTGAGTTAATGGAATTTTGTGCTAAAGCTTTGCCAAATTATGCTATACCGCGCCACTTTTTTTGGCGTCAAATAATAGAACAGACATCGCTTGGTAAAATAGCGCGTGGCGCCTTGCGCAGTGAAGCTGCTTTGTTAATAAAAGACGCCAATGATAGGAGTCAGTAAAAGTGAGTATTCAAAATAATGCGGCAAGTTCCGCAGGTGAAAATTCTATTTTTTCGCCGTTACAAACAGTAAATGAGCGCACGGGTAACTTAGACCTCGTTGAACGTTTAGTTCAAGTACAGCAATGGCTTGCAGATGATTTAAGTGAGCTTGAAAACTGCATTACGAATTTACAACAAAGCAATAAGAACGATAAGGATAAAAATAACATCGCTACTCAAGCAGCCCTGCATTTACTCGGTCGTCGTGGTAAGCGAATTCGACCAATATGCGTTTTGGTAAGTGCTCGCTTAGCAAATGATTACAACGAACAACATGCTCGTGATATTGCGGTGGCTAGTGAACTTGTTCATGCTGCAACTTTACTTCATGATGATGTTATTGATGAAGGTACCGAACGTCGTGGTGCCCTTACCGCTCGCATGGTTTATGGCAATTCTGTAAGTATTCTTGCTGGAGACCATTTATTGATTGAAGCGTTGCGTCTAGTTCGTCGTACAAATAAGCTATCTTTGCTTGATAATTTGTTTTCTACAATTAACGAAATGGTAGCTGCCGAAGCTATTCAACTTGAACGTCGTGGTCGCTTTGAGCCTAATCGAGACGCATATTTACAAGTGATTAATGGTAAAACCGCCGCCCTTTTTCGCTGGTCGCTTGCCGCTGGCGGTACTTTAGCTGCACTTGATGATCAAGCGGTCTATGCTTTAAGCCAAGCCGGCGTGGCTTTGGGTTTGGCTTTTCAACTAATTGACGATATCATTGATCTTGAAGGCAATCAGTCTAACACTGGCAAAACTGCATTAACTGATCTGCGCGAAGGTAAGCTTACCTGGCCCCTTATTTTGGCAGCCGAACGTGATAAAAATATTTTAAATGAATTACGAGAACTGATGAACTCTGATGAACTCAATGATGCAAGCAGGCTATTGCATATTGTTACACAAGCTCAGCAATTAGGTGCTTTAGAGGACACTCGTAATTTTGCTAAAGAACAAGCTTTAGCTGCGCGTCGTGCTCTTGAAAAAATACCAGCAAGTAAAGCACGTGATGCCATACAAGTTGTTATTGATGCTGCGGTTGAACGTGAACACTAACTAAGGGTGTTCCCTAATGACCAACGATAATAAATTAAATTCCCCGAGTGAACCGCTAGATGGCTCCGGGCAGATGTTTGATAAAATTGCAAAACGCTATGATTTACTCAATCGTATTTTAAGTATAGGTCAAGACCAGCATTGGCGTCGAGCGCAGATCGAAAAGCTGGCAATCTCAGGTGGCCCTGCCAATGTACTTGATTTAGCTACTGGTACAGCCGACGTCGCTCTGCAAATTGCTTATCGCTACCCTCAAGCAACAATCATCGGTGTTGATCCAAGTTTAGCTATGCTTGAGATTGGTCGCAAAAAAATTAAAAATGCCGGTCTTGAAAATCGTATTAACCTCATAGCTGGTGATGCCCAAGATTTACAATTTGCTGATGCTAGCTTTGATGCAGTATGTATGAGTTTCGGTATTCGTAATGTGCCTAATCGTCAAAAAGCTTTGGCTGAAATAGCTCGAGTTACTCGCAAAGATGGCAAAGTATTGATTCTTGAATTGGCAAAAACCCAACAAGGACGTCTTGCCAAACTCGCACAATTATATTTGCGCTATATAATTCCTGGCATTGGTGGTTTATTAGCTGGGGCACATGAGTATAAATATTTACGTGACTCAATTGCTACATTTCCAGGCGCAGATAAATTTGCCCAAATGATGCAAACCGCTGGTTTACATATTACAGCTATAGAGCATTTTTGTTTCGGAGTAGTACATCTGTTCATAGCAGAGAAATAAACTACTGCTTTTCATACTCATATATTTCTAAAATCTCTTTATCGGTTAACACATGATTATAAATGCGAGCTTCATCAAGTCCACCTTTAAAATCGGGATCATTTTGTAAAACAATTATTCAATCCAGGTGCCTAAACGCTCGGTATTTAATCCGTCTTTACTCCACGACCACCAAACAAATAATGAACGCCCGAGAATATTAGAAAGAGGTACTGACCCCCAAGAGCGACTATCATATGAACGATTACGATTATCACCCATCATAAACACATGACCCTCAGGTACTATTGCAGGGCCAAAATCTGCAGCAGTTATGGGCAAATTTACATCTTGTAATACAGTGTAGCTTTTACCACCTAAAATTTCGGTATAAGCATAAGCGGCAAATCTATGCCAAGGTCCATCAATACGTTCGCGGTCAAGCTCGTTTACTCTCCCTTTAAAAACGCGTGGAACTTCTTTGCCATTTATATATAAAATACTGTTACGAACCATTATCTCATCACCAGGCAGACCTACAACTCGCTTAATATAATCCTCATGAGGCTCGATTGGCACCATAAACACCACAACATCACCACGTTTTGGCATACCAAAATCAATAATTCGAATAGAGGTAAAAGGAATACGAATACCGTAAATGTATTTATTAACAAAAATTTGATCACCAATTGCCAATGTCGGAATCATTGAGCCACTTGGAATTTTGAATGCTTCAATAACAAATGCACGTAATAGTAATGCGGCAAGTACAGCGATAAAAATAGATTCAAAAGACTCTCGCCATGCTGGTTTTTTAAATGCGGATAAATGTTTTGTTAATAATCCCTCAAGTTTATCACCGGTTTTGCGCATTACTGCCATTTCACCGCGTTGTCTTGCATCGCCTAGCGCAGCAACCGCATCATCTATTTCTTTCCCTATATTTGCATTTAAATGTTTTCCCCCGCGGCGGATAAGTCGATTAGCCTCTTTTATTCGAGTTTTTGCTTCTTTACGCGCAGCACGGAGTTTAAAATCGAACCAACGAGACACTGAGTAATTCATAAGTACATACCTCTACTCCATTTTTAGAACAGCAAGAAAAGCTTCTTGCGGTATTTCTACTGATCCTATGGCTTTCATACGCTTTTTGCCTTCTTTTTGCTTCTCTAGCAACTTGCGCTTTCGGGTAATATCACCACCATAACACTTAGCCGTGACATTTTTTCGATAAGCTTTTACTGTTGTTCGAGCAATTACCCTGGTACCGATAGCCGCCTGTATTGCTACTTCATATTGTTGACGTGGTATCAGTTCTTTAAGCCTACTAGATAACTGTTGTCCACGCATAAATGCTCTATCGCGATGTGCAATGATTGAAAGCGCATCAACTATTTCGCCATTAACTAAAATATCTAATTTAATAAGATCTGCAGTTTGATAACCTGCTAATTCGTAATCCCATGAGGCATAACCCCGCGAAACACTTTTAAGTCGGTCGTAAAAATCGAAAACGACTTCAGATAATGGTAATTCATAGCGTAACATTACTCGGTCATGCCCAACGTAGTTTAAATCTTTTTGGCGACCACGACGCTCTTCACATAACTTCATAATTGCGCCAACGAATTCTTGCGGTATGTGAATTTGTGCAGAAATTAGTGGTTCTTCGATATGGTCAATAGATTGAACTGCCGGCAATTTCGCAGGATTATCTAAAGCCAACACTTCACCATCTTGCGTATAAACCTGATAAACTACGGTTGGGGCTGTGGTAATTAAATCAATATTATATTCACGCTCTAGCCGTTCTTGAACTATCTCCATATGCAAAAGCCCTAAGAATCCACAACGAAAACCAAATCCTAATGCTTGCGAAGTCTCGGGCTCAAAATGAAATGAAGCGTCATTTAGCTGCAATTTTTCTAAAGCTTCTTTAAGCTCACTGTAATCTTTTGGGTCTACTGGAAAAATACCAGAAAATACCATTGGCTTGGCTTCTTTAAATCCCGCTAATGGTTCACGGCATGGCTTATCTGGATCAGTAATAGTATCACCAATTTGGGTTTGGTGAATTTCTTTAATATTAGCAATTACAAAACCAACTTCACCAGGCCCCAATTCATCGAGTTTTTCAGCAAATGGCGTAAATGCACCGACCTCTTGTACTTCGAATATTCCCCCCATACGCATTAGTTTAATACGACCACCTTTTTTAATTACACCATCATGCACACGGCAAAGCATCACAATACCGCGATAAGAATCATACCAAGAATCAAACAATAAAGCCTTAAGTGGATTATCACGTTCACCTTGCGGTGGTGGAATATAACGCACTACCGCTTCAAGAGCTTCTGACACACCCTGACCAGTTTTACCTGATGTAGCTATAGCAATACTGCTATCAAGACCTAATATCTCTTCTATTTCTTCTTTGGCGCGCTGAACATCCGCGCTAGCTAAATCGATTTTATTAATTACTGGTATTATTTCAAGATTGCTATCAATAGCCAAATAGGCATTAGCAAGAGTCTGTGCTTCTACGCCTTGAGTTGCATCAACTATTAAAATAGCACCATCACAAGCCGACAATGAACGTGAAACTTCATAAGTGAAATCTACATGTCCGGGTGTATCAATAAGATTAAAAAGATATTCATTACCATCTTGTGATTTAAATTTTAAACGTACCGCTTGAGCTTTTATGGTGATACCGCGCTCGCGTTCGAGTTCCATTTTATCTAATAATTGGTCTTGGCGATTGCGGTCGTTTACTGCACCACACACGTCAAGGACACGGTCGGCAAAAGTACTTTTGCCATGGTCAATGTGCGCAATAATCGAGAAATTGCGAATTTTTGATAGAGTCATGAAGTGGCAAATTTTACACCGGTTATTACCGGTTTTAACGATCTACAAGTGTTAGTTGACCAGGAAGCTTTTCAGCGTTTGCTTTAAGAACCAAATCAATACCCTGGCGAATGTATTCTGCAACAGGCACACGTGTACGCTCGTGCAGCTGTTTAAGCTTTTCTGCTTGACCTCTAGTGATATACACCGTGGTTGATATTTTTTTCTCGTTTTCTGACAAAATTAGCACCTCGCCGACAAGCCTACCCTACATAGAATGCATGGTAAGGCATGTCAATGCTCACATACGTTCTTGACAATAACTACAAACTGCCTAGCATGAATGTAAGTATCAAATCACAATACGTTTTTAAATTGTAAGAGTCGTAAACGCAAAAAAAGTCTTTTGTTTTTAACTAATTAAACGAAGAAAGATTCAATGATTAGTGAGATAACTAAAAATATCACCAAAATACTTGATAGATTAGTTGCTCTGGGTGAGATCAAAGCAGCAATGCTTCATGATCGCAGTGGTATCTGTGTCGCCTCTTGTGGAGATATCGATAGTATTGCGGTCGTATCTGATACCCATTTTGGTAAAAAGCTTGATTTGGGCCACATTTGTCGTGACGAATGTGGTTCTACTGTACTATCTCAAAACGAAAACGATGCTGTACGTTTAGAAGCAATTGCCGCGCACTATATTTTAACATTAGTGTTAAGTAATCCATTGATTGACAAGGTCTTGCGGTTGCGAATTGATACCGCGAAGCGTGATTTGGGACGTGTGTTATTAAACCCTAAAAATTTATAGCTTTAATTGTAATCAGGGGGGTGTTCCTAATCTGCTTTAAGGATCCAAGCAGGTATATCCGCGCGAGCTAACAACGCTTTAGCATCTTTGGCTTTTTCAACGTCTTTAAACCTACCCATACGGACACGATACCAAGTGCCTTTACCATTGATCTTTGAAGAAATAACAAACGGACGATAGCCTTTACGCTCAAGTGAAGCAGCATAGGCCTTTGCCTCTTCAATGGTCTGAAAAGAACTTACTTGGACCGTAAATTCCCCTGGTTGTGCTGGACCGCGTCCAAGTGCCGCAATCAAATCAGTATCTTTTACTTTATGCGAAGAACTCATCGTAGGTGGTGAATTGACAATTTCTGTTGGCGCTGGTGTTGCTGCCTTTGGTTCAGTATTTGATAATTTTTTTCCTTTTTCAATTTGCTCAACTGCTGATGCAGTAGTCTCGTCAACATTTTGTGAGACTATAGGTGACGCCGTTTCAGTTTTTAACTTCGCTTGCATTTCTTTACGATTGCTGCGTGCTTCTTCTGAAGGTGCGGTTAACTTATTATAAAAAGTTAATTTTTGCAGCCGTTCACCATCAGCATCTATTTCAGCGATGCTATCACGTGTGGCATTACGCGCTTCAATATACGCAGCGCGTTTACCTACCATCATCCCCAACGCAAATACTGCGCCAAGCGCTATAACGGCTCCCAGCGTCAGCCAAATAAGCTGCATACGCTCAAGCCTTACTTCTACTCGTTCTCGAATACGTCTGCTATCACGCATGGCTGTTGCACTCCTTAAAAAAGTCAAATTACCAATTTTAAAACTCTTCAATAGCCATTTGCTCTGGCGCTTGTACCCCAAGAATATCTTCTAATAAGGCCTTAAGCGTTACTTGTAAGCCACGGCATAACAATAATCTTGCTTTAGTTTTATCCGGGTCATCAGAAATAACCCGCTCAGTATTTTTATATTTAGTATAATAACTATGAAACTGTGCTATCAGTTCTTGCACATAATGAACAATACGATGCGGCTCACGCAAAAGCGCCGCATCACGTATTACTTCTGGTGCCAAGGCCATCATTTTAATAAGATTTAATTCAGCCTGTAGAACTAATGCATCGAAGGTGCCCTCGCTGTATATTGGTTGCGCAATACCCATACTACTTGCACGACGAGCAATAGAGCACATCCGGGCATGCCCCATCTGCGCATAATATACTGGATTATCTAGAGATTTCTTAGCCGCCAGTTCAAGATCAAAATCTAATTGGGCATCAGAGCGGCGCATAATAAAGAAATAGCGAGTAGCGTCACAACCAGCCTCACTAATAACCTCACGCAACCATACTGCCGTACCTAAGCGTTTGCCCATACGCACAGCTTCACCACCACGAGATAGTGAAACCATTTGCACTAGCAATACATCTAAGGCGTTAGCGTCCCAGCCAGTAGCCACCATTGCTGCTTTAACTCGCGCAATATAGCCGCCATGATCAGCACCCCAGATATCAATAAGTTGTTTAAAACCACGTTGCATTTTATCGTCATGGTATAAGATATCAGAGGCAAAATAAGTTGGCCGACCATCTTCACGAACTACTACGCGGTCTTTGTCATCGCCAAGGTCAGTAGTACGAAACCATTTTTTGCCGTCTTCTTCATAAATATGACCCGATTTTTTCAGTCGTGAAACGATATCAGTTAAACCAAGGCGGTCAGTTAACTCGCGCTCAGAAACAAAACGGTCAAAACGTACCCCAAAGCTTTCAAGATCTGCTTTGATGCGAACGAGCATACTTTCAATACCCGCGTCGCGAAAAATCGGCAACCAATCATCTTCAATGACGTTAAGAAATTTATCGCCATGCTTTTCTTTTATCTCATTGGCGATATCACCAATATATTCACCTGGATAGAAATCTTCTGGTGCAACAAATTCTCGCCCAAATAGTTCGCCATATCGCAAATAGATTGAGCGCGCCATAATATCGCATTGATTACCGAGGTCATTAACATAATATTCTCGCTCAACTTTATATCCAGAAGCTGCAAGCATATTGCAAATTACATCACCGGTTACCGCGCCACGACCATGTGCAATATGTAATGGGCCAGTTGGATTAGCACTGACAAATTCAACCAGCACCCGCTCGCCTCTACCTGCATTGGTTTTAATAAAATCTGGGCCTGCCGCAAGAATACCTGCTAAAGACTCGCGCCATGCATCGTCAGAAACAAACAAATTTAAAAAACCAGCGTCCGCTACCTCTGTTTTAGTTAATAATCCGTTGGCATCACCAAGTTTTTCTTGCAATTTAGTCGCAATAACACGTGGCGGTTGTTTGAACTTTTTAGCAAGTGCAAGAGCGATATTAGCAGCATAATCACCGTGTTCTGCTTGTTTAGGAGGTTGTAGGGAAACCTCCGATGGCACATCTTCAAGCCCATGTTCACCATGCAATTGAGCAACAGCGACATGCAATTTTTCTTCTAGTTTTTGTTTTATCGTTGTAAAACTGGGCATTTTTTGGCCTTCTAATATGAGATCCTACAGATGTATCGGCTTACGTCAAATTACCGGCGTTAGCATCAATTGTATTTGAGGTACATTAAAATGGTGGGCGCAACTGGGTTCGAACCAGTGACTTCCACCGTGTGAAGATGGCACTCTGCCGCTGAGTTATGCGCCCTATTGTATTGACGCTTTCTACCGATTTCACCGTGATGGTCAAGCAAAAAAGTGCATTTTAACTATGTACAACTCGAAATAGCTTTGATTTGTCGATGTAATATAATACTCATATCATTTAGATTTTTTACTTTTAGGAGTCACCTGATTGCCTCGACAAACCTCAAAAGACCTGAGTTTCGTTAGCGCTGGTGATGCCCTACTAGCAGCACTTGGTAAAACTGGTTTATCTGACCAAGCACGGCGACTAATGATTAGCCAAATCTGGACTAAAGCTGTTGGCAAACAAACCGCTCGGCACACTGAACCAGACGGATTTTCGCGGGGTGTCTTGCGAGTTAAAGCTAGCTCAGCAGCGTGGCAAAATGAATTAACCTTTTTAAAAGCTGAAATAATAAATCGCCTAAATGATGTTTTAGGTAAAAAAATAGTTCGTGAAATTCGTGTGGTAGCAGGTTCAGTGCGACGCTTAAGTGAAGTTCGCAAACCACCTTGGCTAAATCAACTATCTACTGCAAAAGAACAAGAAATAGCCGACGCAAATAGTTTGCCTATAAAAGATGATGAAGTTCGAGCGAGTTTTGAACACTTGATGTGTCTACATTTAAAAGCGTCTCGTTATCTCAATACTTCAGAACACGGTAAAAAACGACACAGCAAGTTTTAAACACTTGATGTGTCTATATTTAAAAGAAAGTGGTTAAACATATAGGTTCTTCACCCTACCCGTTCTTTCTCTAGCTTGGCAGATTGCTCTTCATCAGCAAATTGCCCACTAACCGCTTCGTTAGATTGTGCCATTTCTGCAGTCTTGATTTTAATACGGTGGTCATGAAGCAGCTGCAAAACAGCGGCAAGTACGGTAAACGAAACTATAAGTGTCGTGGTAAGACCCAAACAGGCAACAAATCCCATTGAATTCAAGCCTTGATGACTCGCCAGAGCAAGTGAGCCAAAACCAGATATTGCTGCCAAAGTCGATGAAGCCACGGCGGCGCCCACGGAACGCAACGCTACAATTGGCGAAGTACCCTCGAGAAAACGATGTAGCAAGTAAAGACCATGACTGACGCCAAAACCCAATAAAATTGGTAAAATGATGATATTCATAAAGTTGAGGCGATGGTCACTAAGCGCCATAATTCCAAGAGTCATAATCAGACCTACCCCTAAAGGTATAACTGAAGCTAACGCCAACTTGATCGAGCGAAAGTCCAAAAAATGCATTCCTAAAATCCAGATGGTCGTCAGAATTAAAGCTAATTTCCCATCCCAAATAACCATACGAGCTAGTTTGGCATATAAAATCGATAACCCCGCTGAACGAAATTCACGACCACTATTGGTGCGAATCACCCCGGTTTGGTCAGCAAAGACTAAAAGTTGTTTACCATCCATTAAATCGACACGCGGATAAATATAAGTTAGATAACCTTTATTTTCAGGTTTGGCTGTTGGCTGCTCGCGAAAACGCCGTATAAAGTCATCAGGTAAACCATTAACATTAAAAGGTCGCGCCGCCATAATTTTATTAAATAACGGCAACTTAGATTGTAATTTCTCAGGTACTAAAGAGGTATCGATTTCTTTAAGTTCTTCTTGCCATTCTTCAAGTATCTTGGCGTTATTTTTAGCATTTATTGGATCAGGCACAAATGAGTACATTGAAACTATTTGGTCTATAGTTGAATATTTGTCAGGGTGACCTTTTATTTCATCCCAAACTTCTTTGGCTTCTTCTTTCGTGCGTGTGTAAATAGCGGTGGGATCTGATGATATTTGAAAGCGATCGTTGATTTCGTCTTGTAGTCTTACTGAAGGTTCATCTTCTGGAATAAGCGCACGGGTATTGTAATTAAACCGCACACCACTTGTTAACCGCTCACTTAAAGTAGCTTTTTTCCCCATAATGACTGGTACATCACGCCAAGGAATGGCGAAAACACACAAGATTAGCACAACTGCGGCTGCAATACTTAAAACCAATTTAGGATGAGGAATACGAATTTCACCACTCTGTTTTGCTGATAACGGCTCCATACGACCAACTAACTTTTCGGGTAACTTGGGCCAACTCCGTCCTAACAAAGCTAGCACTGCGGGGGTAAATGAAAATAAAGTCAGACCAATAATAATGGTGCCAAAACCAGCAAGAAACCCAAATTGTGAAAAGCCACGAAATTGCGACAAAATTAAAATGAAAAATGAACCACCAGTAACTACTGCTGCTACCGTGGCTGGGCGGCCTGCATAAAAAAGTGCATCACGTATAGCCTGATCATATGGCTTGTTTAACCCCAGTTCGATACGCGTACGGTAAGTAAAATGAATTCCAAAATCGACGCCAAAGCCCATAAGTATGCCGCCTAGCATACTAGTAACCATGTTTAACTGACCGATTGTTATATAGGTGAATCCCATAGTTAAAATGGTACCCAATGCTGTGCCAAAGATGACAATGATACTCGGTGCCAAACGCCTAAAGAAAAGCAAGGTTATTAGAATTATTCCCAAAAAGGCAAAACCGGTAACCGGCTCAAGCGAACGAGCAATGGCATACGAATCGTCAACATTGGTCTTATATTGGCCGGTGTAACCATAGGCAATGGTGCCGTTTGAACCAATTAATTTATAGTCTTCAACTAACTTGATGCCATGCGGATTAGTTTTTGAATAATCGATAAATAATTTATCGAGGCGTTCAACTAAGTCTTTGGTGCGGCCTAGGTCATTAGCATCCCACATTGGTTTGATTAGCAAGATAATCATCTTGCGATCACCAGATATATAATAATCGTCAACAATACTTTTTTTGCCGACGTGATTATATTTTTCGATAAGGTCTTTAAGGTCGAGTTTGACTGGTTCTTTTTTAACTAATTCAAAGAAAAACGGACTGGCGCGCCGAATTTGGTCACGCACAAAATTCATAATACGTTTTTTGGCCTCTAATAGGTCTGCGGTTTTTACAAATAACACCATGTTTTCTTGAAAGAAATCGACCGGCACTTTGTAAGTAAGCGAACGAACATGTTCGTGGTCAGTCTCAATAAGCGCAGCTAAATCATCGGCGGCGGTTTTTAGTTGTTTTTCGTTATCTGAACGTAAGGCTAAAATCAGGTGCCCAGTTCCCCCCACCATATCGATAATTCGCTTAACTGCTTTGACTTCAAGCATTTCTTGCGAAATTAAGTCGAGTTGATTGGTATTTAGAGTTAAACGCGTGGCACTATAAAAAGAAGCTGTTCCTAAAACTAACAGCAGTAATAATACCTTACCTGGGTGTGTTACAATTAATCGAGCATATGCTTTGGCAATAGCATCAAATATTCGGCGTCGTTTTGTAGTTTTCATCTAATTAATGCCACTAACGCATAAACGTAGGTAAATGCCAGAGGTAAGCGATTTTTTATCCATACTGCTTGTTAATGCTTAATTACCAAATTAATATAAATTAATAGCAACTATTTTTTAATAATTAAGGAGCATTTCTGATATATCTCTAACCTTTAAAACCAACTACACGATTACGTCCTATGTTTAATTTTAAACTCTCGCAATTGGAGCATTTACCATTTTGAAAATCATGCCATTTGGTCGAGGAGTAACCACAACTTTTACAAGTTGTTTGCTTGGCTTGATAAAGAGCTTTATCAGCCATGTCGATTAATAATATGGCAATTTTTTCTTTAAGGGAATCAATGTATTCCCAATCAGCCTTGGTAACATCAACAACCTCAAATATCTCGTTCAACTTAGTTATTTTTAAATTATTGCTAATATATGATTCATTATCCGTAAGCGATGCTACACCAAAGCTTGCTGTTATAGAGAATGTTTTGTCGCCTTTATTAAAAGTTTGTTTTGCTATTAATTCGCATAATTTTTCAGCAGCAATCTGCGCCGCTTGCATATCAGCCTCTGGTAGCACTATAAGGAATTCTTCACCTCCAAAACGCCCAGCTCGATCATAACTACGCAACACTTTTGCAATTAATTTTCCGATAGAAGCAAGTACTATATCACCGGTCTGATGCCCATAAGTGTCATTGCAATCTTTAAAATTGTCAATATCAAGAAAAATAACAGATATCTTTCTATAAATCCGCAGACATAATTTATCGAGTAAATAAGAAAAAATTGTTTGTTTGTTTGCTAAACCCGTCAGACTGTCGCTTGTTGCTTGTTTTAATATTTTTTTAAACTCCATATGTTTTTTCATGGCCGCATTAACATTAACAATGAACTCCCTTTCATTTAGCGGCTTTTTTAAAAAACCTATTGCTCCTTTAAGACGACGGTCAAGAATGATTTCTCGACTTGATACTGCGGTCATAAAAATAAAAGGCAGGTCAATAAAATCAGGATTGGTACATAATAAATCGTGTATTTGGTCGCCCCGCATTTTGGGCATATTGTAGTCACTTAAAACCAAATCAGGATGAGTATTATAAATAGCTTCTATGCCAGCTTTACCATTATTGGCCAGCACATAATTGTTATAGTCGGCATTACGTAAGTATTCTTGTACTATCTCGAGTATATAGCAATTATCATCAATTACTACGATTACTCCTTTTTTCGGATCAAATTCATTATCTCTATTTAATTGTCCGAAATGATATATCGGTTCATTATCATTAAGTCTTTCTAATAGACTTGTTTCAATAATGTCATGTGCCTGTTTATATTTTAGGTCAGATTGTTCAATTTCTGGTTCATATTGGCTTGTATTATCTATTACTAAACCACTCGGTGGTATTTTATTAAGTTCAATAATAAAGTTAGCACCCTTGCCTAACCCCTCTGACTCTGCTCGTATAGTGCCACCCAGAAATCCCACCAGCTGGCGCGTAAAAACAAGACCGATACCAGTACCCTTATATAATCCACCTTGTGCTGAATCTAATTGCTCAAAACGATTAAATATTGTTTCAAGTTTATCCTTAGGAATACCAATACCATTATCAGCAATTTTTATTGCGAATCTGCTAACATCTTCAGAAAAAGAGATGGTTATTAGACCTTTATTGGGGTCTACATATTTAATGGCATTTGAAAGAACGTTATGTAAAACTTCATCAAGTTTAACGGGGTCAGTATAAAAGTTTGAACTTCCCTCATAGGGGAAGTCAATTTTAATTTCAATCGCTGAAGAAGATACGGCAGAACGAAAAAAATCTGCGGTTTTTATTAAATATTTTTTAATATCAATTTTTTGGATTTTTAATTTGACGCCTTGAGCGTCCATTTTAGCTAATTCTAATAGCCTATCGATTATCTCTTTAAGTTTTAATGATGCGCTTACTATGGCTGAATATCGTTTTTTCACCATCGGTATTGAATATTCAGTCTCATTTTTAAGGCCTAATTCGGCGTTATTCAAAATAACCGTAAGTGGTGAACGAAAATCATGGGTGATATTTGCGAAAAAGTCATTTTTTAGGCTATCAAGCTGCGATAGCTTTTCATTTGATTGTTCAAGAGCCACAGTTTTCTCTTGAATTTCTTGCATATTTTTAATTATTTTTGTCTGCGCTGAGCTTAAATCGTTATTAATACGTCTAAGTGTGCTTAGCATTTTTGCTCCATAAATGGAGCTACATAATTGAGACGATAGTAAGTGAAATACACTTTCGTCTTCACTCTGTGGTTCAATTTCAAAAATTATGTAACCAACTAGTTCAAAATTGATATGCATGATAAACGACAGCAAAGTATGATTTGTTGTCTCATCAGCAAGCATTTTTGAAATTAAAGCTTTGCTTGATAGCTTATACCTTGCATCATTTTGAGATACACCTTGTTGATTTAAATAGATAAAGGTAGGTTTGCTTTCACCTTTTTCAAAGTTTTTTTGGTTATGAAGCACAATAAGACAATTAGTAACGCCGATCTTCCATAACCCGTTTTCAAATATATTTAAAATCTTTTGTAGATCTAAAGATGTAACAATGCCATGTCCGATTTCTTGCCTTATATACGAGTTTCCTTTTTCAATAGTTTGACTTAGCCCTAATGCACCCTCAATATTTTCTTGAATAACAATTTGACTTTGTAGCCAAATATTACAGGTATTATTTATTTGTTTGGTTTGTTCTCCAAGATAAGGGGAAATAATCGCCCTAAATGTTAAAACCTCATCTTGAATCGTATAAATATTTAAAATGTCTGAGATATTAGCATGAATTTTTTTCTCAATATACCTAATAAAACTTTGTCCATCAAAACTTTGCAGCTGCGTCTCGAATGATTCTAAGAGTTCATCACTATTAAGTATATTTATTGATTTATTTAACTCATCAAGTAGTAATTGCCTGTTTGATATAAAATCTAAAGACTTAGTTTTCTGTGGTTGAGCGTTATGTATATATGCGCGTCCCACCTTCTCAGGCACACATCCGCAAGAACGTCTAATGTTGAGACTACCACCAAAGCTATTTGACATTGGTACATCTTCACCACGTAAAAGACGTGCAATAAGTTTTACCCCTTCGTAGCCTTGCTCGAAAAACGGATAATAAACAGAAGTAAGCGATGGGGTTGCATATCTGCCGCGCTCTCCATCTTCCCAACTGGTCAATGCAATGTCTTCGGGGATATTGAAACCTCTCCGCTTGAGTTCCTCTAATAGAAAAAACGCCTCATATGTAAACATTGACATTATTACGTCGGGAATAATTTTCCTTTCATCTAATAGTATTTCGGCAATTCTTATGGCGCGTTTTTTAAATAACCAGTCGTTACATTCTGTAAGAATATTGGCGTGAACTATCAATGAGTCGTCATATATCCCTCGTTGTTGCATAAACTTTACATATTCTTGATAACGGTCGTCTGGATTATGCGGTTCTATAAAAACGATACGACGAAATTGATGCTCATTATATAAATGTTCGAGTAGTTGATTAAAACAACCCTCACTCATACGAATAGATGGAACACCATTTATAACTCTACCTATACTAGCTATTGGGATAAAGAATCTCTCACGTATCATAGTGAGAAACTCTTTTTCACGATTCTGAATATCTCCACTCCAACCAAGAAACATCAATCCATCAGGATTAAACTCTTGCATTAGAGAAACAACGATTTCAAGCTGATCATTTAAACGGTTGGGATAAAGACTATTTTCAATAGAAAAACGCACCAAATTTAAATCAAGCTCATTCGCCGCGCTCCTTGCACCAGAGAGCATACGTGTCTGATAATAATCAAACGCGTTTTCAGAAATGAAAGCGACTGTCTTTCGTTTCATGTTTTTAATAGTTATAAGCTTTCTCCCCACTTTTACTATTGTCCACGAATAGCCCCATGTTTTCAAACTTCGTAAGCAATAAGTTTACTAATTCATAATTATAGAAAAAAAATAACGACTAACCTTGATATTAGAAAGGACTAAAATGTATAAGAGAATATTATGTATCTACTACCATCGCCTACATTTGCATATAGACTCTATTTGTGTTACAATTTATTACAATTAATCCTCTTAAAATAATTTTAACTATTTGACGTGGAGGATTGCCACATGTTTCGTATATCTTGCATTGCTATGGCAGCGATGTTTTTTATCGGATGCCCGTTTGAAGAACAAAACCAAAAAGCAAACGTCATATTATGCAATACCGAATTTGATTGCCCTTCTAAAGCATATAAGTGTGATGATGGTTATTGCAGACTTGGCGGCAATGAATGTGAACAAGATGATAATTGCCAAAGCCCAGTTACTTCATGTCAACTATTAGCGGGCGCATATTGCAAGGCAGGATATTGTGTATACGAGTTACAAACCGCTGGTAGTGCCTGCCAACCAGATAACAAATGTTACACCAGCGGTACTTGCAACGAGCAAGGCGCTTGTGATCCAGATACTAAAAAACTCTGTGATATTACACCAGAGCCAGAATGCACCAATGACAATACCTTAATTGTTAGTAACCCTATCGGTGAATGTATTGATGGTGAATGTGTTTATGCAACTTCAGAAAAAACCTGTGCATCTTGTCCTGGCTGTTTAAGTGGCTGCCTGCTTGATACTAACGATGATGGTACTGTTGAAGAAGTTGCCTCTGGCATCAGCAAACCCGACAATAAATGCCTTATCTGTTCACCTGAGACTAGTAGGTCACGTTGGACCACCCGCCCTTGCTTTGACGAAAATAAATGTACTGATGATACTTGTGATCCAGATATTGGCTGCAAATATACACCAAACGATACTCATTGTAATGATGGTGTCGATTGTACAATCGATAGTTGCGATATTGTAAATGGATGTATGCATAACCCAGATCCAACGCGCTGTTCTGATGACATTTATTGTACCAATGATATTTGTGATATAAAACAAGGGTGTCAATATTTTGCTGACAACAATCGCTGCAATGATAACGAAATTTGTACTATCGATGTCTGCATCGCCGATAGCGGCTGCGAAATAAATTTTGATGGCGACTTATGTCATCATTTGGCCTTTAACGTAACCTTACCGAAAATTTTAGATCTTAATGCTCAATGGCCTACGTTTGAGGTGTATATAGAAGATGCACAAAACAACTTAGTTTTAAATGCTAATCATCAAGTTAGCATTAAATTAATTAAGGGTACGGGCAAACTTGATGGTACAACTGAAGTAAATGCAATTGCTGGCGTAGCTACTTTTAAAGAACTTAAATACGAAACCAAAAAAGAAATAGAAGAGATCGAAATAGAAGCAAGCGCAGCGCCATTTGCCAGTATTACCGCTAAGGTCAGATTTAAAAACAAGTATAATTCAAATATCTTTATTGCCGATTTAAAAAATGAAGCCATCCAGGTTTTCAGCGACAATGATTTTCAAAATCCAGTTCCCATGAATCTACCAACTGGCACACAATTAACTATACCTTACGGTTTTGCCTATGTCCCTTCTATTCCGGCCCCAAAAGCGGCTACTGATGTTTACCTGATTATTAATAAAAACGCGCAGATCTATTTATACTTTGATGGTAAAGTGCAAACAATTATTACCCCACCATATGCAAAAAATCTGCATAGTATTGCAGTACATCCTTCAAATAAACTTGCTTACGTAGAAGCCGAAGGTGTTGGTGTAGTATTAGAAATTAAAGATAAAGACTTAGAGATTACTGAAGTAGAAAATATACATATTGGCTATTACTTTACCCCAGATGGAACTAGGGCTTACAACGTCGTTGAAGGTATTAACCCCAGTCCTGCTACAGTATGGGTTACTAATACAGTTAGACATTTGAACATCGCAATAATTGATTTGCCCAAAGATACTATACCAAAAGGTTGTGCTATTACTGCAGACAGTACACGCATGTACATAACCGACTGGCAAAACAGTAAAATTCTGGTTTTAAATATTGATTCTAATAGCAAAGGGTTCCATACAGATATTCAAACAATAGAACTTAAAAGTAAAAACCCTAGCAGTATTGCCCTAACCCCATTTAATGATTTTGCTTATATCGCTTATGATTCAGGTGGGGTAGATGTTCTTGATACTAATCCGCAAAACAACAGCTATCACCAAATTATAAAAACAATTACCGATGCGGGCAGTTCTGGTGGAGAGCATAGTATTATGTCATCTGATTATGGCAATAAAATGTACGTAACCACTAACAAACCAACAGGCAAAACAAATTTATGGGTTATAGATAGTGACCCAAATTCAAAAGCGTTTAATGAAGTTAAAACTTACGAAATTAAAAATTATGCGCCATTTTTATGCGGGGTTACACCAATTAAAAAGTAGGCAAATTTGTAATACACATGATTAATCAATTAAAATAATCGTAACTACTCACCGCGCACCCGACGTCGGTGCCAGGAAATGCTATAAAAGAAACAAATGATGGTTTCGTAAGAAGTATCCAGAATTCAGGAGTTAGAATTCAGAACTCCTGTTTCTTAAGAGTTGCATTAGCTGTTCGTTAGGAGCTGTAACAACCATCTACAAATCAACTCTGTTATTCCTTTTATAACTGCTTCTACTGGCTTAAATAATTAGCCTATTTTCCCTATTAGAGATTTGCTTTAAACCACCTCTTGACATGAGCGACCTGATAAAGGCATTGGAGGCTCGGCCACATTCTATCATGGAGCCAACTTTCAATGTCCAACACCAATTCATTAACCACCGGTGTCTATGAAGGCAAAGCAAAACGTATTGTGCCACGTTCAGCTAACGAAGTAGCAATAATCTATAAAGATGATGCTACGGCCTTTAATGGTCAAAAGCATTCACAATTTGCAGGCAAAGGTGTTCTTAACAGTCAAATCACTGAACGTTTATTCTTATTTCTTGAAGCCAGCGGCATTCGTACTCATCATCTTGGGCGTCTTGATGAAAATACACTTCTCGCAAAGCCGGCTAAAATATTGCCTATAGAAGTTGTGGTACGTTTTTTGGTTGCAGGTTCACTGCAAAAACGCACGGATTTGCCTGAGAATAGTGTTTGTGAGCCGCCAATAGTTGAGTTTTATTATAAGCGCGATGACCTTGGTGATCCGATAATCAATGAAGATCATATCCGCCTCTTAAACGCCGCTACTGCAGAAGAAGTACAGCTGCTTCGTCGCGAGGCTTTAGCTATTGGTTTAAAATTAAAACAATTATTCGCGCTAGCTGAAATTGATTTAGTTGATATGAAGTTAGAATTTGGTCGCACCAACGATGGCGTGGTGCTTTGTGATGAAATATCTCCTGATACCTGTCGTTTTCGTGACCATAGTACAGGAAATATTTTAGATAAAGACCGTTTTCGCCATGATTTAGGTGATTTACTTGGTGGTTATCGAGAAGTGTTAGCACGGCTTGATAGCGCTCTTTTAAAATCGACTCCGGTAATAGGCGCAAAATCTTAGCAAAATATTGAAATGGCGTCACCCAAGTAGGTTGCCATTTTGTGGGTAAGAATTTTTAGTTCGCCGACGTGAGTACCCATAAATACCATCAGGAGTGGCTTTATCGTGTGTTTTAATTATATCAAAGAGACCAAAGAGTTTTGTGGGGTTGTGGCCGTATGGCGCAATAACGGTCAACCAGCGGCACCATTAGCTCACCGTGGTTTGTTTGCCTTGCAACATCGTGGCGAAGAAGCGGCTGGTATCGCAACCTGTAGCCTCGATGGTGAATTGTTACACCTTAAGGGTCGTGGTTTAGTTGCTGAAAGTTTGCCAACCTATCGGGTTAAAGACCTTATCGGTGACCGCGCTGTTGGTCATGTACGTTACTCAACCGTTAATGCAGATCGTGCTGAAAACATACAGCCCTTTATCGCATCAACACCTTATGGGCGTATTGCGATAGCCCACAATGGTAATCTTAAAAATTCTAATGAATTAACCAACGAACTCGAAGCAGAAGGCGCCTTGTTATCCACCACTATGGATACCGAGCTAATTGTGCACCTACTCGCACGCTCGCATGCCGTTAATTTCGCCGACGCCTTACGTGCTGTCGCCAAACGCGCTTTGGGTGCATACTCACTTACCCTGCTTTGTGACGGGCGCGTCTATGGCTTGCGAGATGCTTTAGGTATTCGTCCATTAGTTTTAGGCTCATTGAAAGATGGCTGGGTAATAGCATCTGAAACTTGTGCTCTTGATGCAATGGATGCCAAGTTTGAAAGAGAAGTTCGTCCCGGTGAGTTAATAGAAATTGGTCCTGAAGGGGTTAAATCTATTGATTTGCTACCAAAAGCAAAACGCTTAGCTCCTTGCGTTTTTGAGTTAGTATATTTCTCGCGTCCTAATTCTACGATTTTTGGTCAAAGTGTATATGCGGCACGCAATCGTATGGGAGTTGAATTAGCTCGCCAAGATGCTAGCGAATCCATGCGCCCAGATGTTGTTATCCCTATTCCTGATTCAGGCAATCCTGCTGCCATTGGCTATGCGCATGAAAGCGGCATACCACTTGAATATGGCATTATACGAAGTCACTATGTCGGCCGCACCTTTATCTTGCCTGATCAAGATACCCGCTCACACCGGTTGCGTCTTAAACTTTCGATAATTCGTGAGATTGTTACTCAAAAACGAGTACTGTTAATTGATGATTCAGTAGTGCGTGGCAATACCTCGCGCATGATTGTTGCAATGGTGCGAGAAGCAGGTGCACGCGAAGTTTGGATGCGTGTTGCCTCCCCTCCAATCGCCTGGCCTTGTTATTTAGGCATAGACACCCCAACCCGCGAAGAGCTGATAATTAACCGTGAAGGTTCAGTTGATGGGGTAGCGCAATTTCTTAAGTGTGACAATCTTCGTTATCTATCAATTGAAGCATTAGCACGCGCAGTTAATTCTAACGAACATTGTTATGCCTGTATGAATGGAGATTATCCAGTATGACGCTATCATATAAAGATGCTGGCGTTGATATAAATGCTGCTGATGATTTTGTTGAGCGCATTGCTCGGCTGGCTAAAACAACTCATAACCAAGCGGTTTTCTCTCATCATAGTAAATATGCCGGCCTTATTAGACTTGATGTAAATGGTATGCAAGAACCACTCTTAGCAGCCACTTGTGATGGTGTCGGCACAAAATTATTGATTGCTAAAATGGCCAATAGCTTTGAAGGCCTTGGTCAAGATTTAGTAGCAATGAGTGTTAATGATTTATTGCCACTTGGGGCACGACCACTATTATTTTTAGATTACATGGCGGTTGGCAAACTTGATGCTTCAACCATGGAAGCTATCGTAGCCTCAATCGCTAACGCTTGTCGTGAGTGCGGCTGCGTTTTACTCGGCGGTGAGACTGCAGAAATGCCAGGCCTTTATGCCCCAGGCGACTTTGATTTAGCTGGTTTTGCCGTTGGTACTGTTGATAAAGCTTGCTTGCCCAAGCCAGAACTGATGCAAGCTGGTGATGTAATATTGGCCTTACCTTCAAGTGGGATCCACTCAAACGGGATCTCACTTGCACGCGCAGCTTTATTTGAACGTGGCCAGTTGGGTATTGATACTAAGCCAGTATCTTTAGGCGGAAAAACTTTAGCCCAAGAATTGCTGACACCAACAGCACTTTATGTTCAACCTGTTCTACGTTTGTTTAACAAATATAATTTTCATGCCGCTGCTCACATTACCGGTGGCGGCTTGCTTTTACGCGGCAAAAAATTAGCGCGTCAGGGTTTACGCTTAAATATCGATCCGCAAACTTATCAAATTCATCCAATTTTCAAACTTATTGGCGATACTGGTAATGTCTCACCAGCTGAACTCGCTTCTACTTTTAATATGGGTTTAGGTTTTGTTGCGATATTTGCTGCAAAAACCGCAAAGCAAGTATTAGCTGAGTTTAGTAATGACGGTTGGCTTGAAGTCGGACGAGTTAATAGCGGCAAAGCAGGTATCGATTTGGGCTTTGCTAGCGCTGATCTTGAGGAGTAATTTATGTCGTTAAAATCGCCCAACCTTCGCTTTGCTATCTTTGCATCAGGTCGCGGTTCAAATGCCTTAGCGTTAATGGATGCTTTTAAAAGTGGCTTTATTCCGGCTGAGCTTGCTTTGATTGTCGCAAATATTGCAGATGCGCCAATCATTCAAAAAGCTCAAGAACGTGGATATAAGGTCGCAGTAATTACGCATAAAGGATTAGCGCGCGAACAACATGAGCAATTAGTGCTGGCTAAATTAACCGAAGCAAACATCGATTATATTTTGCTTGCGGGTTATATGCGTATTTTAAGCCCACATTTTCTTGAACAGTTCAAGGGTACGGTAATCAATATTCATCCATCACTGTTGCCTGATTTCCCCGGTCTTCATGGTGCCGAGCGCCAATGGCAAGCTGGTCGTAAAGTGGCCGGCGCCACAGTTCACCAAGTTGGTAGTGGTGTCGATACCGGACCCATTTTATTGCAAGGCTCTATCGAAGTACGTGGTGATGAAGGCGCAGATGGTTTAGCACAGCGTATTTTGCATGAAGTTGAGCATGTAATTTACCCGCGCGCCGTGCGTTTATTTATCGATCGTTTGATTGAACAAAAAAACTAAAAGAGAGCGAAGTCATGATACAAACACAAGCCCAATCTATTCATCAAAGCCCAATTCGTCGTGCATTATTGTCTGTTTTTAATAAAACCGGATTAGTTGAACTAGCACGTGCTTTAGCAGCACATAACGTTGAATTATTGGCATCTGGAGGCAGTGCGAAAGCATTAGCAGACGCAGGTATTAAAGTGATTCAAGTTGATGCTTTCACGCAAAGTCCAGAAGTTTTGGGGGGCCGCGTAAAAACGCTGCATCCACGTATTCATGCTGGTATTTTAGCGCATCGAGGTGACCCTTCGCACTTAGCTGATTTAGAAAAAAATAGTTACCCCTTAATCGATTTGGTCGTCTGTAACTTATATCCATTTGCTGATGTGTTAAAAAAAGGGGCACCACGTAATGAACTAATAGAAAATATTGATATCGGCGGCCCAACTTTAGTTAGAGCCGCCGCCAAAAATGCCGATGGCGGAATGACTGTCCTGGTTGATCCTAATGATTATAATGAATTTATTAAAGAGTTAAAACAAACCGGTAAAATTTCACTTGGTCTTAGGCAAAAAGCGCAGGCAAAAGCATTTCGCCAAGTTGCTGAATATGACCTTCTGATAGCAAAATGGACAGAAGATGAACTATCACGTCTTGAGTTAGCTGCAAGCTTAAAGACAACTAATTTGCCTGAAATTCTTCCAAGTTTCTGCCAAGTGCGTACACTGCGATATGGCGAAAATCCCCATCAAGCCGCAGCCTTATATGTAACCAATCAAGACCAAGGCGGAATTGCCAAGGGCAGCCTACTTGCTGGTAAAGAGCTATCTTATACTAATTTATTAGACCTTGATGCTGCCTATCGTGATGTTTGGGGCTTAAAAAAACCAGCTTGTTCTATCATTAAACATACCAATCCTTGCGGTTTAGCAATGGCTGATACACAAACTGAAGCCTTCACTCGCGCTCTTTCTGGTGACCCAGTTTCTGCTTTTGGCTCAGTCTTAGGTTTTAATGAGCCACTCACTGGTGAAACCGCGGCAGCTATTCGCGCCACCAAATTGTTTGTTGAATGTATCGCTGCTCCTGATTTTACTACTGAAGCATTAGCAGAGTTTAAAGAACGCGAAAATTTACGTTTGTTTAAAGTACCTGCTGGTAGTCCATTACCAACTTTATCAGCACACCGTATTGGCGGTGGAATGCTTGTGCAGCAAACTGATCCTGGTTTTAATTCTACTGATGACTGGCGCTGTGCTACCAAAAAACAACCAGAAGCTGGATGGATTGAAGAGTTAGCATTTGCTATGCGTGTTGTTTGGGTACTTAAATCTAACGCCATTGCACTAACTAAAAATGCCACTCTATTAGGTTCAGGTACAGGTCAAACAAGCCGCGTTGATGCTACTGAACACGCTCTTAAAAAAGCTGGCGAAAAAACTAATGGTGCTTTTTTAGCTTCAGACGCCTTCTTTCCGTTTGATGATAGTGTGCGCATGGCGGCCAAAGCTGGCATCATTGCTATTGTACAACCTGGTGGTTCAAAACGTGATGAAGAAGTAATACGAGCTTGTGACGAACTTGGTTTGTGTATGATGTTTACTGGCAAACGGCATTTTAGGCATTAGACACTCTTTTTTAAATAAGCTCACTTTTAAATTCCCAGTTCTTTATTCTCTGTTCTTTAAATCTTCATTTTTTTGAACTGGGTATTTAAAGAACCGAGAATAGGGAACGAAAAATGCGAGGCGATGATATAGATGATTGTCTGCTACTTTTTGCCATAGATGTTTTAAAAAAAATGGCTAGTTATTATGCCAAATACCATTAATCGCTGGCTCTTATTACGTGGCTTGATTCGTGAAGCATTCCATTGGGGTGACTTACCTAACGAGCTACAAAAACAATATGGCGCCGAACAGGTGTTATGCCTTGATCTTCCAGGGGTTGGTGCCTGCAATAATATTTCATCACCTTTTTCAGTAGATAATATCGTAGCCAACTTGCGCCAACGTTTTTTAAAATCTGATGGCAGTAAAAAAAAACACTGGGGAGTTATTGGTCAATCTTTAGGTGGAATGATAGCTATTGCATGGTGTCATAATTATCCCAATGATTTTAATGCAGCAGTCACCATAAATACCAGTGCCTCCAATTTAGCTCCGATTTTTCAGCGTTTTTCATTTAAAACTCTTCCATCTGTATGTAGAGCACTTATTTCTCATGACCCTTATTTTCGCGAAAAAATCATTCTTGATATAGCTTCAAATCAACCAGCTTTACGAAAAAAATTATTACCCATTTGGGCAGCACATGCTACAGCTTCACCAACAAAGCGACAAACTTTTTTTGCCCAACTTTGGGCTGCAGCATTTTATAAAATTCCATTACGGCTTGTAACACCTCTATTGGTACTAACTTCTCAAGCAGATCGTTTAGTTGATGTACGTTGCTCACGCAGGCTAGCAGCTCATTTTAATGCTTCAATACTAGAACATAATTTTGCTGGGCATGATTTATCCGTAGATGACCCTCAATGGATAATAGAGCAAATCATGCTTTATTTTAGCGCCACTCAACTTGCAGCCACTCATTAATGCCAGTCGGACCACGAGCTATAGCTTTTCGCAAAGCTACAAGGGCCCCTCTTGCGCTATCTGGTAAGGTACTGACTGGTTCAGGTAAATCAAGGCTACCGCACCATAATTTCCATACAGTTTCTAACATTATCTGCTGCGGCTCAGAAAAGTCTTGTTTTTTGCCAGCCAAGTAGGCTCTAGCTAACTCACTTGGCCCTGAATCAGTCCATGCACTGCTTACATCTACTTCAGCTAGCAAAGTTTTACATACTGCAACTAACTGTGCTACATCATTAAAAGCCCAGTTAAATCGCATTGCTAGACGCTCATCACGATTGCGCAAACTAATTAAAAATGAATATACTGACTGCAAGCAATTTTTTGCCACAGCATCAAAATCAATATAATCAATTAAAGCTAACCCTAAGTTTTCAAATGATTTTTTTTGCTCTATTTTAGTAACAACCGCATATCCTTCTAATTCAAATTCTTTGCCATTTATTTCAATAGCTTTTAACTCGATTTCTGTACCGACTTGCCATTCTATTGGTGCTTCAATCAACATATGGCTGAGGCTAAGTTCATTGCAATGTACACGAAAATTTTGCTGTTCATAAGCTACAATAATCCAGCCATCGAGGCTTATATGTAAAAGTTTATTGCGATCGGCTGCACCTTGTACAAACTTATTGCTCTCACGCATAAAAAAATCCTCTAACCCACCTGAATAAGTTGAATACCTAAGCAGCTAGTAGCATAACCGTATAGCACTTTATAAATACGACTCTAGAAAAAAATTGCGAATCAAATAACACGATACGGTATTTTGGCGCTTGACGTTAAGGGCTAGCGGCGCTAGCTGACGCCTCCATGACATTGAATACTACAGAGTTATCCCCTACTTATGATCCAACTGAGGCTGAAGACTATTGGTACCCTATTTGGGAAAAAGCTGGATACTTCAAGCCAAATCTTGAGTCTAATGGCGAGCCGTATACTATTGTAATACCCCCACCAAATGTCACTGGCTCTCTGCATATGGGGCATGCCTTAAGTTATACCTTAGAAGATATGTTGACGCGATGGCGACGTATGCAGGGGCGACAAACTCTGTGGCTCCCTGGCACCGACCATGCAGGTATTGCCACGCAAATGGTGGTTGAGCGCGATTTAAAAGAAAAAAAAGGCAAAAGCCGCCACGATATTGGTAGGCATAAATTCATCGATTTAGTGTGGGACTGGAAACAAGCTTACGGCAATCGTATTACTAAGCAACTGCGAGTGCTTGGATGCTCACTTGATTGGAGCCGTGAGCATTTCACTATGGACGAACAGCTTTCGCGTGCGGTGCGTGAAGTGTTTGTGCGTTTGTATGAAGAAGGACTCCTATATCGAGCTGAACGACTAGTTAATTGGTGCCCGCGTTGTCATACTGCTTTATCAGATCTTGAAGTAGAGCATGATGATGAATATCAAGGTGAATTGTGGTCATTCGCCTACCCTCTATTTGAAGATGAAGGTGAAATAGTTGTTGCTACTACTAGGCCTGAAACGATGCTCGGCGACACCGCAGTCGCTGTACACCCTGATGATGAACGTTATAAGTCATTAATTGGCAAACATCTTCGCCATCCATTGCTTGGATATAAAATTCCTATAATTGCCGATGCTGAACTTGTTGATCCTGAATTTGGCACTGGTGCGGTTAAAGTTACTCCGGCTCACGATTTTAACGACTTTGCCACTGGCAAACGTCACAATCTCGATCTGTTTAATATTTTTGATGCTAATGCGCATATCCTAGCAGAGCCCGATGCTTCCGCTAACATTAAGCACCAAATTAATTATCAAGCTTGGGCTAAATTTGCTAATAAAGACCGTTTTGCAGTACGAACCCAAGTTAAAGAAGCTCTGCAAAAACTTGGGTTAGAGAGAGGCACCAAAGCCCATGTGATGCCATTGGGGCATTGTCAACGTTGCGAAACTATTGTTGAACCAACCCTATCAGTACAATGGTGGGTGCGTACCGAACCATTAGCGAAGCCTGCAATAGAAGCGGTGCAAAGTGGTGCCACCCGTATTATTCCAGAAAACTGGGCAAAAACTTACTATCATTGGATGGAAAATATCCAAGACTGGTGTGTTTCACGCCAGCTTTGGTGGGGACATCGTATTCCTGCGTGGTATTGCCTTGATTGCGATAACACTCGCTTTGACAGCGATGAACCACGTTTCGGGGCAAAAGCAAATCCAATTGTAGCTCGTGAACAGCCAAATACTTGTCCACGTTGTGGCAGTGCTCGCTTAGTACAAGACCCTGATGTGCTTGATACTTGGTTTTCCAGTGCGTTATGGCCATTTTCAACCCTAGGTTGGCCTAATAACACTAAAGACCTTGAAACCTTCTATCCAAATTCAGTGATGGAAACAGGTTTTGACATCCTGTTTTTCTGGGTAGCACGCATGATGATGATGGGTTGCAAATTTATGGGGCGCCCACCATTTCCAATGATTTATTTACACGCCATGGTTCGCGATAAAAATGGCGACAAAATGTCAAAAACCCGCGGTAATGTTATTGACCCCTTACATTTAATTAATGGCTGCAATGGTGAAGAGGTTTCTAAACAATTTAAAAAAGAATATCCTGATGGATTTCCGGCATTTGGCGCCGATGCATTACGTTTTACTTTAGCTGCTTTAAGCCAAAGCGGTCGCGATATCAAGTTGTCTATTGAACGCATTGATGGCTACCGCGCCTTTGCCAATAAAATTTGGAATGCCGCACGCTTTGCTCTAATGCGCATTGATAAAACACCAAAAGAACTGAGCGAAATCAAAGACGAATTAATGCCTGCTGACCGCTTTATTTTATCTCGTCTTACCTCAACCGCTAAAACTGTAGATGAAGCTTTGGAAAATTATCGTTTCAGCGATGCTGCAGCCGCTATTTATAGCTTTTTCTGGAGTGAATTCTGCGATTGGTACATAGAATTAATAAAAGCGCGATTGATTGGCGATAATCAAGCTGAGAAAGACACCGCTCAAGCAACTTTAGTCTTTATACTAGATAATTCGTTACGATTGCTACATCCAATAATGCCGTTTATTACCGAATCTATTTGGCAGAAGTTACCGCTAGCTAAGCGTACTACTGAATCAATAATGATAGCACCCTATCCTAATTATAATGACCTCTCGGCATATGCAAACCAAGCCATCGAAGTTGAGTATCAGCTAGTTAAAAATGCCATTGTAGGGGTACGTACTATTCGTTCAGAAAGCAATATTTCCCCAGCAAAACAACTTGATGCCATTTTTGCGGTCGCAACTACAGATAATAAGGTCGCTTTAGAACATCACCAAAAAGAAATTACGACTTTAGCAAAAATATCTCAGCTAAGTATCGTTATTGGTGAGCCTGAGCGCCCTGATCAAGCGGCGGTTAAAGTATATGAAGATTTACAAGTTATTGTACCGCTTAAAGGCGTTGTTGATTTTGCTGATGAAGCCAAACGCTTACAACGCTCAATAGATAAAACAACCGCAGAACGTGACCGTATTGCCAAAAAACTTGATAATGAAGGTTTTTTAAAGAATGCCCCGGCTGAAGTAGTTAAAAAAGACCGCGCTCGTGTAAGTGAACTCGATGAAATGATTGCAAAACTAGAAGAGAGTTTGCGACGGATTAAGCCGTGATAAGTCAAGGTTAGTTTGGTTATTTAAAAGCACCGGGCAATTTTTTTAAAGGTGCGACAGCCTCTTGACTAAAATGATTGCGAGTTTGCAAATTCATCCTGATATCTTCACCCATCATAAAATTATTTGATGACTCTATAGATACTACATAAAGACGAGTTACCCAACTATATAAAAATGCTGCATTATATTTGGTTTTAATAGTAACATCTGAAGACGCAATGTGATCACCTGAGTAAACATTAAAAATCAGAGGACAACCATTAGGAAAAGCTTTCTCTATTAAATAATTACAGGCATCGGCAATTTTCTTTCGGGTCTCTGATGATGAGATTTTATTAATTTCTGATGATAATTTTGCCTCTATGGTTTTATCCGATAAAGCCAAATACCTACTTTTAAAATTCCATTTAAATAATTTTGGCGAAAAATATTTATTTGCTAGCTCTTGGGCACCGGCTTTTATTAAACTCACTCTGAAAGCTTCTAATAATTCGCGAACTTCATTTACTTTTTGTTTTCTGCCATTAATTATTTCTTTACCATTGCCAATTTTTGGCCCATCTACGCTATTTGCATTAGTTACTTTTTCTATTGTCTTTTGTAATAGGTATAAGAAACTCGACATAACTTATCTCCATATTTATAAAATACTATTTGTTTACATAAAGAATGCTGCCTGCTGCTTTATTATAAATATCGGGGGAAAAAATTAAAAGTTGCGTCAAATTTGAAAATAGGGCGTACGACCAATTTGATATAAAAAATAGGTTCTGGAGCATCACCGGCTGCTATGCTTTGTTTTAATTTTTTAGTTAAAAAGCAATAAAGCAATTAATGATAATAAAATTATTATTCAGGCATTTTAAAATTACAAATTATGGTATTTAGCTCATACTCTAATGCTTGTGCATCTAAACCTATTTTCGCCGCTATCCATTCTGCTGCTTCGGCTGATTCCCTAAATATTCTCATTGGGGTATTAGCATCGTTTTTAATAATAGCAATCAATGCAAAAAATGAACTAATTATAGCTCCTATCATACCAGAAGCTAAAATTATATGTGCAACTGCAATAATTTTTCCCTGATATTTTAATATGAGTTTTTGTATTTTTGCTTTCGTTTCAGCAGTTATTGCATGTTGGCCTCGTCCCATAGTTATATTAATATTACCAATACCTTTGGGGTAATCCCTTGTTACCTCATTAAGAAATTGATCAACTTTATCAATATGTTCAACTGTCGGTGTACGCTCCCAAACCGATACAACACAATTTTCGATTTGAAAAACAGCTACGTCATCTAATCGCATTAAAGTTTTGGTCGAATACATTATTGCTTATTTAACATATTAAACGAATATTTAAAAAAACAAAAAAGGTGTAATTTAAAGATTTATCTTCGTTTTATATCTGCCAATATCTCATCAATTTCATTAAGATCAATTGTTCCAGTCGAAGTACGCACAGCATTTGTTAATATTGATTTGGCGGCATTAGAATTATTTCTTGAAGTGATTTTTTCATTAATTATTTCGCCTGAAAGACTTGGTGCTGGCACTATTAATTTGGGCTTTATGTGAGATAAGTCCACAAATTCATTTTCATTTATAAAAACAATATTATCGCCACGATATCCTGTGTTTGCTGCTGTTGCTGGTGGCATTAATGACGTATGGTTTTCTAATTGTACGGTCATAGGCTCTGCTATTGTTTGTCCGGGTTCCTCCTCTAGTGTTTCTGTTTCATTACTAGAGATTGAAGATATCTCATTGTCATCTTCTGCCGCAGTTTCCTCATGATGGTGTAAAAAAGCTAATGGGTCATCTATATCAAGAGTTGTCCCTTTTTCTTTAGCCACTCGAGCAGCTATAGCATCTGGGTCAACAGATAATGTTGCAGGAGCTAAATTTTCGGTGCGTGACACATAGATTACAGCTTCTTCATTAGTTGTTGCTGGTGGCGTCGGATTATCAATTGCACCAGTAATGCCAAGCACGGATTGCGATGAAGAATCATCAGCATTTAAAGTTAACTGCAGGTTTTCTGCTGAGCTATCTACAATTTCAACTGAAGCTACAGCAAGTTTTTGAAAAAAAAGCTCCAGTAAGACGTTATCACAAAGCGTATTGATTAAACGTGGTATACCTTTTGTGTGTTTATGAATAGCTGTTACCGCATCTTTGGGTAAAAGTTCATCTTTAGCACCGGCTAGTTTTAAACGATGCTGAACATATGCAACTGTTTCTTCTACACTGAGTGGACGCAGATGGTATCGCAGAGCAACGCGTTGCGCCAAAGGTGGATCAAGTCGCAAATTACGTTCAACTTCAGGCAAACCAAAAAATACAAATGAAATGAGTTTTTGCTCAGTTACCTCAAGATTAAGTAGCCCGCGAAACTCTTCCATCAGTTCGCGAGTAGCCAACATTTGCGCCTCATCAATAATAACTATGGCGTGTTTTCCGTTATTATGAATTTCAACTAAACGTAAATATAATTGTGAAAGAATAGTCAGTTTATCATCTGGAGGTTCAATTACCCCAAGCTGCTTAGCAATATGTTTCAACAACCAAGTAGCCGTAACCCCTGCATGTACAATAACTAACATTGCTGCTTCAAATTGGCTACTTGGCAGAGCATCAAGTAATCGACGAGCTAAAGTGGTTTTACCGTGACCGATATCTCCAATAAGAATAGCCAAACCTTTCATGGTTTGGGTAGCAAACATCAGTCTTTTAAGTGCATCGGTATGCTGTTTACTTGCGTAATAAAAACGAGATACGGGGGCATGTGAAAAAGGTTCAGCAGTAAGCCCAAAATATTCGAGATAATCCATTTTGACCGTAATTATAAATATCCCGAGCGTTTTTTTGCTAATAACGCGTCGATTTTTGTAAATAATGTTGCTAGTTGGAAAGGTTTGGTTTCATATTCATCAGCACCTAACTCTAAACCGGCAATACGATCAGATTGACTATCTCTAGCAGTGGCAAAGATCACTACAGCCTTTTTAGTTATGCCATCTTTCTGGAGTTGCACAAAAACATCACGACCATCTAAGCCAGGCAGTGCAATATCTAAAAGAATTACATCTGGCATTTCACGCTTACCTAGCTCGATGGCACTAAAGCCATCTTTTGCATGAAAGGTAATAAAACCTCGATGCTTTGCATATGTTACCAGCGCTTCAGAGATATCAGCATCATCTTCAACTACAAGAAACTTTAGAGGCTCTGTAGTATCCACCTTGGAGATAGTCATTTGGCTAGTCCCCTGCTTGCATGGTTAGGTATATATAGCAAGCTTAAACTTCATTGTTTAGTGTAGGTCGGGGAGGTGGTTGGAGTCCACTTATTTTACTCTTTCTTATCATATCAGGGAGTGCCCCTAAGTACTTGTGATTCATAAAGTAAAACTGTTGCTGTTTTGCTTCAATTCAGAGAAACTGCGGTAGAATTAAACATATTTAAAAAGTCGAGTTTATCTAACGATGCAACATAGTTTTCGTATTGCAACAATAGATGACCATTGTGATATCGTTACCATGCTAAACGAATTAGTAATTGAGCTTAAGGTAACCGAACAATTCCCTCACCTTGCAAAACGTATCAATGAAGATATAAAACTAGCTCTGCAATCAGCGAATGTTTGCATCTTTTTACTGATTATAGATAATAAACCTGTAGGTTTAGCCCGAGTTGATATTCTTTCAAATGACCCAATTTTTCGCCTACGTGAAGATTCTCGCTGTGGCTATGTTGATCAAATGTATGTACGACCAAATTTTCGTAATTGTGGCTATGGACATCTCTTACTTAAAAAATGCGAAGCCTGGATTAACGAAAAAGGAATTAGTCATATTTTACTTCATGCTGCACCACTGGCTTTAAAATTCTATGAAAGAGAAGGTTATTCAAATAACCGAGAGTTATTAAAAAAAATCAAATAGTGAATACATATTTATATTAGACACTCTTTTCGAATAAGCTCACCTAAAATTCCTAATTCTTAAGTTTTCTGTTCTTTAAATCTTCATTTTTATGTTTTGAACTGGGTATTTAAAAAACTAGGAATAAGGAACTTAAGAATGAAAGGCCATTATATAGCTGATAGACTGCTACTTTTATCTTTTCTTATTTGTGATCATATCTATTTTTAATAGTTGCCTTTTTGCATGAGATTTTCGATGTTATTACGTGAAAATACTTGATAAATAGTACGTCTGGGTGGGTATAAATTATTGCTAAGATCTATGCTGTCTAAAGAAGTAAGCAAAGATTTGACTTCATCAGAATTTAATTTTCGGGCATCTGCAGCAAGCGCGACATGGTTAGCACAGCAGCTAAAAATACGAATAGCAGCATCCTGAGTCTGCAAAGATATTTTATTTTCAATGATGGAACAAACTTCACGAATTAAATCTATTGCTAAACATTGTACATCAGCAGTAGCAATTGCTGTTGGAACAGTTTTAACGGCAAAATGTGAAGGTCCGACTGGTTCAATTTCGAATCCAAAAGTTTGCAATTGTGACCAATTTTTTTCGAGAATAATGGATTGTTGCTGTGAAATCTCTACCGGTTCTGGAAATAAAAGCGGCTGTTGTTCAATGCTTTTTCTTTCGAAGTTTGCTTGCAAACGCCTATAAGCAATATATTCATATGCAGCATGTTGATCTATTAAGACAATCTCATCGTTTCCAGCACATATTAAATAGGTACCAAGCGCTAGACCTAAAACTTCTAATTGGGTAAAATAACCATCCGTGTTACTGCTGATAGGTGCAGTTAATGATTCGTTATTTGCTACAATGCCAGCAGGTTCTAAGGTATTGTTTTTAACTGGGTGCACATTAGTATTCTGACTACTCGTATAAAAAAACGATTTTGGCTTAATTTCATTAGTTTCACGAGCTTGTAAATATGGTGCTTGCATGTATGATTTGTATATTTGATAGGCATCATTATTTTGGTTTGAGTCATTAGTTGTATTTTGTAACCATGGCTTTTCTTTTAGCGTAATAGCAATAGTGCGCAATACCGCCTTATAGATTAAAGCAGCATCACTAAAACGCACCTCGAGCTTTTGTGGATGCACATTTACATCGACAATCGCTGGTGGAATATCAATGTACATTATAAGAAATGGATAATGCCCATACTGTAAATTTCCTCGATAGCTTTCAAGGACCGCTCTCTGCAGCATACGGTCACGCACATAGCGACCATTAATAAAAAACCATAATCCTTTTGTATCAGCACGATGTACATCTGGATGCGCCATTACTCCACTAATGTTAATACCACCAAATACATTAGAAAACTCATATAGAGTATCAACCTTTGGCCCTAAAGCAATCCGTGCACGCGTTGAGATTTCATTTGTTGCTGGAAGGTCAATTAAACGGCGGTCACCAACATTAACTATTAAACTGGCAGTGCGTGAACCTAAAACCGCACGTAAGGCAGCTTCACAAACGTGGGCTTGTTCTGTTGCAGCAGAACGCATAAATTTTTTTCGCGCTGGAGTATTAAAAAATAAATCAGCAATATCTACTGTGGTCCCAATCGGAACCCCAACCTCTTTTATGCAAGCTGGTGCTCCTCCATTAATATTAATACATGTCCCAACAGCATCTTCTCTGCGACGTGAACAAAGAGTAAAATGCGATACTGCGGCTATAGATGACAAAGCCTCACCACGAAATCCAAGCGTGGTAATTTTATTAAGATCCTCTACTACTCTTAATTTGCTTGTTGCATGACGAATTGGCGCTTTTACCGCATTTTCAGCAGACATACCATAACCATCATCGCTAACAATAATTCTACTTAATCCGCCATTTTCTAAATGAACTTCAATTGTTTCTGCTTGCGCATCAAGAGCATTTTCAACTAACTCTTTAACCACTGAAGCTGGCCGCTCAATCACCTCACCCGCAGCGATGCAGTTTATTACCTCATTGTCAAGTTGACGAATAATTACAGAATCAGTCTCGGTAAAATCTGATGTTTTTTTCACGCACAGACTTTATTTCGGCCACTGGCCTTAGCAGAATAAAGTTTAGCATCGGCATCGGCAATAAACTGACTGACATTAATATCTTGTTCACCACGACTAAAAGTACGCAATCCAAGACTTATCGTTACAGGAATAATCTGGTCATTATAATCAAAACGATGTTGCTCAATACCCTGACGCAGTTTTTCACTAACCGATATAGCTGCTTGTAGATCGACTTCCGGCAAAATCAATGCAAATTCTTCACCGCCATAGCGAGCAAAAATATCATCTCGACGTATATTCTGGTGAACCACCCCTGCTAACTCGCGCAGCACAAAATCACCACCTAGATGACCAAAATTATCATTAATTTTTTTAAATAGGTCTAAATCAAACATTGCTAGCGAGAGCACGCGATCATAGCGAACTGCTCGATTCAGCTCGCGAGACAATGCTTCTAGAAAAAATCTTTTATTATATGCCCCTGTTAATCCATCAATAGTGGTTAAACTATAGATTTCTTCATGATATTTATTTTCAATGTTCGAACCAGATAAGTATTTAAAAATCGTCTGACCAATTCTTACCAAGTCACCGTCACGAAGCTCAACTTCATTGGTGCGCTTATCATTTACAAAAGTTCCGTTAGTAGAACCCAAGTCAAATAATCGTGAACTACCGAATTCTGTTATTATTTTTGCATGTTGCCGTGATACACTATCTTGATCGATTTGAATGTTAGCTGTATCAGAACGTCCCAATATCTGCTCTAGGGTATCAAGAGAATGACGTTTGCCGAGTTCTTTGCCATACATTACAACTAAACAAGGTACCCCTACTGCAACTTCTTTAGTATCACCAGCAGACCGCATAACTACGGTTACCACTGTTTCAGTATCTTTGGGCTTTTCCACCGACAACGCCTCCGGCTATATATTATGTTAGCCGATCGGCTAGCGATTCGCGCGCGATCACTGATGCAATGTCTTCAGAATATCCAGCACGCCCAATTAATCCCATAGTCATGCGTTTACCAGCTTCAACTCCTGGTTGATCAAATGGATTGACACCTATAAGCAGTCCTGCACAAGCACTGGCAGCTTCAAGCAAAAGCAAAAAACCACCAAAAGACTGCTCATCTACCATCGGAATAGAAATATCTAAAACAGGTACCCCTGCATCTAGTAATGCAGCACGTGTACCTCGACGCTCTGCAGAAAATAATTCCCCAAGATCGCGCCCACATAAATAGTTTAGCTCGTCACGTTCAGCGAGTTCATCCGGGATTACTAATTCATGTCTGAATTTCTCAACAGCCACCATACAGATTGCCTTATCGGTTGGACCCTCGATAAACAACTGTAGCTGAGCATGTTGATCAATAGCACCTAAAGCTGGGATAGGCGTCTGACCAGAATGTACTTCTTTGCCATAACGATCAAAACGTTTTCCTAATGATTCTGCCCATAATTGGACGAACCAAGCAGTAGCCACGCGTAGTGAATCAGCATACGGCATCATAACTAATGAATTTCGCCCGAGCTCTTTTTGGGCCAACATTGCGCCAGCGGCAAATAGACAGGCTGGATTTTCTTCTACATTAATTGAACCAACACGTTCAGCCATATCAGCAGCACCAGCTAATACTTCAATAATATCTATACCAAGAAATGCTGCAGGTAGTAGCCCAACAGGAGTAAGAACGCTATAGCGTCCACCGACTTCAGGAGGAATATCAAAAGCACGTATTCCTTCACTGCGAGCTAAATCACGCAATGTACCTTTATTGGGGTCAGTAACATAGGTCATACGTGATCGTGCTTCTCCTTGCCCAAGACTTGCTCTAAACCACCGTCGCACAACTAATAGCTGAGCTAATGTTTCAACTGTATCACCACTTTTTGTAATTACAGCAGCAGCGGTACGCTCAGGTTCAAGTGATTCGAGCATCATGACTACAGAATCAGGATCGATATTATCCAAAAAATGTACTCGCACTTCGCGTTCGCTTGTGTGACCGAGTGCGGCACAAAGTGCCTGCCCTCCTAAACTAGAACCACCAATGCCTAATACCAAAAGATCATCTGCAATGGCGCGAAGACGTCTAACTTCTTCAAGAACACCCTGGACTAAATCACGACGCAATGGTGCGTCATAGAATCCAATATCTCGGCTACGGCGTGCATTAAGCTCGCGTTGGGCTGCTATTAAGTCTGGAATAAGTGCAGAAAAACGCTGACGATCAAGACCGCGTTCAAGCATAGGAGAAAAAATGCCATCGATTTCGACGGTAATCATAATATAAGTGCACCCGTGCACAGAATAAAAATAACTACTGTAAACCTAACCTGTAGCTAGGTTGTAGTCCAGTACCATAATAAAATTCAATGTTAGGGAGGTAAAAATCTCATAGGATCTACAGCGGTAGTTCCTTTACGCACTTCAAAATGTAATTTATCCTTACCAGTACGAGTGCCTTTGCCAACGTGAGCAATAATCTGACCTGCAGTCACATGGTCGCCTCTTCGCACTGAATTTGTACGATTATGTGCATAAATGGTCACTAATCCTTTATTATGACGTATTATTACTAAATTTCCATATCCACCATGTCTGGCAGAAAATATTACTCTGCCATCTGCTGCGGCACGTACGGCTGTACCTGCAGGAGCAGCTATATCAATTCCATCATGCTTAACCCCATGTCTTTTACCAAAACGGGCTATAATTGACCCATCAACTGGCCATAAAAGAGCATATTTTTGTGCAGTTTTTTTTATAGCCTTTACTGTAACTTCATCTTTGTTTGTTTGCAAAAAACTCTTTTTATCAGCAATGGTAGAGGATTTTTTTGATATTAATTCTGATGGTTTTTTTTCTAAATTTTTATTGCTAGTTGATAAAAAAACTGAATCCGTTTTGTTGCTTTCATTTTTCGGTGTTTCAATAGAAGCATTTTTAGAATCATCTATTGAGTTTGGTACAAATAGCACCATGCCTACGTGTAAATTTTTGGGGTCATTAATATCATTACGTTTAGCTAAATCAGAAACACTTACTCCATAGCGATTAGCCAATCGCCATAACGTTTCTCCTGCTTGCAAAATAATCTTACGCTCTTTTGGACTTTTAGTTGATTCGATGGTTTTTTTAATAATTTCAACTTTTGTGTTATCACTATCTCCTTTTGAATTAGTTATATCTGTATTATTTGTATTATCTTCAGGTATAAGTAACTCCATACCAACATAAACCTTGGTAGGATCTTCGATCTTATTATGTTTCACTAATTGCTCAACACTTACTTGGCAACTTTGTGCAACTCGCCATAACGTTTCTCCGGCGCGTAAAATTACCTTACGTGTTTTTTGATCTTTACTATTTGATGTTGAGGTAATTGTATTGCAGCGTTCTTTTAGAGCTTCAATATTACGCGCAGGTAAATTTTCTTTATTAGCAGCACAATTAACCGCGCTTAACAAACAAATTAGCCACGTGACTACAATATTAGTAGAAAATCGAACATCTAACCTTTTTGTAATGGTAGTCAGCGTCATATGTAGGTAATTGTCGCTAATTTATAAAATTCAGCAAATTTTTCGCCAAGATTAGGGACACCCCCTAAGTTTTATTAGCGTGATAGTGGCGTTGGATGAA
Organism: Deltaproteobacteria bacterium; assembly: GCA_016931625.1. Classification (NCBI taxonomy): domain Bacteria; kingdom Pseudomonadati; phylum Myxococcota; class Myxococcia; species Deltaproteobacteria bacterium. The sequence goes on from JAFGEK010000200.1 coordinate 47,003, forward strand.
GTGGTGGGATTTCTTGTAAATCGTCATCTATAGTTTTCATTCCCGGAAGATTAAGTTCTCGTAAATATGCAAATGATCGGTAATCGGTGATGTCATAGTGGATTGGCGTTACAGATATATAGCCTGCTGCAACCGCATTTGTATCACTATCTGATATATTATCAAGGGGGTTACGTTCACCACCTATCCAGTAATATGGCTTACCGCGTGGATCATGACGTTTGATAATTGAACTTGACCAATCTGTATAACCAAGACGGCATAACTTAATCCCGCCAATTTTTCCGCGTGGTTTAAAAGGAATATTAGCATTAAGGGTTACCCCTTTAGGCATTGGATCTTCAATTATATGCTTTACTAAATCGCAGGCAACAGAAGCGGCGTCAGCAAAATTAGCTTCTTTTGCTGCCTGGGTTCCTGCTGGTTCTGGGATACACAGTGATACAGCCAAAGCGCTAAAACCATATATGGCCCCCTCCATCGCGGCTGCTACGGTACCAGAATATAATACGTCATGTCCTAAATTTGCACCGTAGTTAATACCACTAACTACAATATCGGGTTTATTGGGCAACACATGATGCAAACCAAAATACACACAATCTGCCGGAGTACCATCAAGGCAAAATTGCCGCTCTCCAAGCTGCTTTAAACGCAGTGGTTGTTTTAAAGTGAGAGCATGACTGTTAGCACTACGTTCACTATCAGGAGCCACAATCCATACTTCACCAATTTGAGCCAAGGCTTGCGATAATACCTGAATCCCAGGCGCAAAAACACCATCATCGTTTGATACTAAAATGCGCACAGACTTCATGATTTTTTGAGATAGCATGTTTTTAATTTTACCGGCTAGGTATTAATTATAATAATCAGAAGATTTAGGTTTTTTTTAATGTTGTTTGTGCCTGGATAAGGTCTGGACGTAATTTATGAGTAATTTTGGTAGCTTGCTCATCTCGCCAATTGACAATTGCTGCATGATTGCCTGAACGTAGTACTTCTGGAACACTCATACCGTCATACTCATTAGGTCTAGTATATTGTGGATATTCAAGTATCCCACTTGAAAACGATTCTTCATGTAGTGACGCGGGATTACCTAAAACCCCGGGCAATAACCTCACTACCGCATCAATTACACACCAGGCAGCAGGATCACCTGCTGAAAGCACAAAGTCACCCACTGATAATTCGTCATCGACATATTTTCGTACTCGCTCGTCTATACCTTCATATCGGCCACAGATAAGCACTACCCCAGGACCCTGGGCGATGCGATGTGCAATTTTTTGGTCGAAACGCTTACCTCGAGGGTCTAGTAAATAAATAGGACCACCATTGCGCTGCCGTGCAACAGTTATGGCTTTATGCAAAGGTTCTACAGCAAGCACCATACCTGCACCACCACCAAAAGGAGTATCATCAACCTGACGATGTATGCCTTTACCAAAATCTCGTAAGTCATTTAAGGTAAGTTCCGCTGTACCCTCATTAAAAGCTCGCCCAATCAGACCGGATTTTGATCCAAGAACATGCTGCCAAACAGATGGCACGAGGGTAATAATTTCAACAGCAAAAACCATTTTAAGCTAAACCTATGTTTTATAAATCCCATAATCCATTTGGTATTCGTAACCTTACCGAATGCTCAACGCGATTAAAATTAATAATCGTATCATCTGCCAGTGGTAGCAGTTTTTCTTGATCGTTAATGTCATGGATTACAAGTATCTCTTGATTACGGTTTTCCATAAAATTTACAATCACGCCAATATAAACACCCGTTTCATCAACAACATTTACATCTATAAGTTCAAATAAATATAATTCACCGTCAGCCAGTTGCGGCAAGGTTGCGGTATCAACCTCAATTATGGCACGTGATAATTTTTGTGCGTCTTCTCGCTGAGTTATTTGGTCAAACGATATCAATATCGCATTATTGGCTAATCGAACCGATTTTAAGGATAAAATTTTTGGTGGCCCAGATTGCGAAACAACCCGAACCTGCTGGGTAGCTTCAGGTAAATAGGTATTACTACGCAATGGTTTAGCTCGTACTTCACCATGTACCCCATGTGCTTTAGTAATTGTCGCAAACGGAATCCAAAAAGGGCCCGTTGACGAACACTTCATGGGCATCATTAGTCTACGATATCGAGAGTATACGTCTGCCCTTCAGGACCAGCGGCAGTAAGCAATGTACGAATGGCATGGGCAGTACGGCCTTTTTTACCGATGATTTTGCCACGATCGTCTGGAGCAACATGAAGCTCAACGATGATGCTATCACTCGACCGGTTCACCTCGAATACTTCAACCTCATCAGGTTTGCTAACCACAGCCTTAGCGATATACGATACGAGTTCTTTCATGAGCAAAAAATATTAAGCGGTAACACCAGCACGAGCCAGTAAAGATTTTACAATATTTGACTGACGAGCACCGACTTTTAGCCATTTTTTGGCTTTTTCTTCGTCAACAGCAAGCTGTGTCGCACCAATAGGATCATAAATACCTACTGATTCAATGAAGCTACCATCGCGTTTATTCCGCGAGTCTGTAGCAACAATATGATAAAATGGACGATGTCGCGTACCATGACGAGCAAGACGTAGAACTACTGCCATTTCTTTTTAGCTCCTTGATTAATAAAACAATGAGAGCGAGCGGGGCGCTATATCATTTTTATGAAATTTGTCAACGTATTACCCGCGAATAGCTTTCATTATTCAGAACATCAATATTATAAGGTTCAAAAAGCAGCATAGAATTGCTTGCTGCATAAATCACAAAAACTATTTGTTTGCCATTTGCTAATGTTGCAAGCGTCATATCAGTAGGAAATTCGCCAGCAGTCGGAACAGTTGTTTCAGATAAATCATATCCAGCTAACATAGTTACCCAGGTATCAGTTAAATTTATCGCAAACGGGTTATCACGCGAATATAAAGAACGTTTTTCTGTATTTAGCGCTAATCCAGCTTGATCATAAAAATCACATGAATTTGTATCAGCCTCAATATTTGGAGCACTAATTGAAAATAAAATGTTTTCATTAATGCCAACATTTCCGCCTCTACCGATCACGTCTCCATACTGTGCTCGGCCTACCCTTTTATCGCCATGATAGATTACATATCGATGGCTTACACGAGTACGATAAGCAATAGAACCGTCTGTAAGAAAACATTTTGGAGACAGCCCGATCCCATCTTTAGCTTCTAAAATTAACTTAGTTACAGTTTGTGATTTATCGATTGCTAATATACGCCATTCAAGTTCACATGCTTGCGGATCTGAACCTACAACCGCCTGACAAGCCGAATCTTGCCTTGGTCGCGTGATAAATTGCAAAATATCACCTGCAACAACATCGGCTTCGCTAAAATCATAAGCTACATCAACAAATGTAAAATTTGCTTCTGAGCTATTTTGGGGGGTGTGAATATCAACTCGACCGCCAGTAGAACGATTGATAATTACCCCCTCCCAGTCAAAAACCCATGTCCCAGAAGCCGTTAGACCTGGCATAACCACAACACCTGAACCATTACCGCCATCCGCACAAACAAAACGTTCCCGTTCAGGTGTTATTGGGCATGGCCCCAAAAAAGAACTAATCTCTGGTGCGGCAATCTCTGGATGTTTTTCTTTTGTAGCCATTTCAATGCTTGGAGCTTCACAAGCCGTGGCTGAAAGTAATGTCGGTTTTAAGGGGGCATCAGGTGTTGAACGCAAGCCTACATATTCTAGTGGCCCGCCAAAAAGAGAAACTAATAATGACTGACTATAGGAGTATTTTTGTTCATTACAGGTAATAGAAAGACTACTTGCTGATGCCGCTTCGCTATCAGCACTACCCGTAATTGTAACTTTAGCACCTAAAGCTAATAAGCTCGTTGGCATAGCCCCGAGATATACTGCTTGGTATTCATGGCCAGAAACAGTTTGCAATCCACTATTATCATCAAGGCTGCATATCGCAGTATCACTTGGATGTTGATTTATACATTTTAATTCACTGGCATTACATGCCTCAATACACTCAGGAGCTTTCACGTAAGTAGAATTACTATCAACTATTGAAGCGGCAGCAGAAGTAATATCGTCAAATATCACCAAATCATACAACATAGGTCTTGTAACAATAAGAGCTGTACCATCCTTAGACACAACTAGCGTTCCTGGTTGTGCATTAATATTTAGACGCTCAATGACTATACCACTTGCTAAATCAATACGTAAAACCGTGTTGTCTGATGCGTCTATAGCAAAAAGCCAATTGCCATTTGGATGAACTGCTAATTTTATCGGATTGCCACCAACGGCATAATTACGAATTGGTTCTATGGTTGGACCAGATTCTTCTTCTCTAACTTCAAAGCTTACAACGCTTCCGATATTTGAAAGTGCCACAAAAAAACGCCCAAGGCATGGAGCGGCACAATATTGATGTTGAGCAATAGTCGTATTTGCTTCAAGATTATCAGAATCAGGTGTTTGTGTAATCGCCGCAACTAAATCTGCAGGAGCCGAGTCAGCCGGCCCTGCTTTAATAATCACCGCGGCGTTATCATTGATTGCTGGTATTAATGCTTGCGCATCAATAAGCCTTAATGTTTCACCACTGCCATTAAGAACCACCACGTAGCGACCATCTGGTGTTGCAGCTAAGGCGCGCGGTGAAGGGCCAGCGGCAATATGCAAAGGGAAATGAATTGCATCGGCACGAATAAAATCAAACCCCCTTAATGTATTACCCAGCAAGCCAACTTGCAGATTATCTTCACTGCTATTAGCGATAAACAAACGATTATGATCTGGACCAGCAAGTGCCATTGCAGTTGGTGTACTTAAAAATGTTGGCAAAAAATTATTATCAGCCGAACATGCATTAATAAAAGATGCGATCAACAACAAAGACAAACAATGGGCAACAACATTATTGCGATTCATATAGGCCATGATGTTTTTATTTGGTGCTTACTTCACCAAACTCCGTGGTTCGTACCCTGTTAATGACACTGGCAAAAGCAACATTATCTCTGGGTATGCGAATGGTTGTAACGCCGTGGTCATATAAAGTGCCAACTAATAATAATATTTCATTATTGGTAGAAATATTAGCCAATGCTAGTGGACGCAGACCAATATAATTTTCGGCTGTTTGAGAACCATGAATTTGCGCAACTGAAATTAATGCTCCTCTAATAGTAGCAATTATGTCAATTTGATTAGCGGTGAAAGAAGTTAATGCAATATATTCAATTTCTTCATTAGTAGAGCCTAAAGGATTATTTCCAGTGAAATTAATTAAATTTGTTGGGGTACCCATCAGTGGAAGAACCTGTGTTATCGTGTAATTAGGTTCTAGTACATATGAATAACTGTAATCATCGATAATTGCACGACTAGTTAGGCTGGTATCTAATGCTATTAAATTATCTTGACTGTTGGTGGCAACATAAGCGTGGCTGCCATCTGGGGAAAAAATAATGCCCCCGGCGTCATATCCGCCAATCTCCGCAGCTAAATCATGAATAGTGCGGCGCACCGTACCATCAGGAGCGATGGTTACCGCAAATATCGAAGCATATTCAGAATAAGTACTATAAAATCGGCTAGATGCTGCTATATAAGTATCACAACCTGGCTCTGACAAATTGCATCCAGCAACAGGCGGACGAATAGCAAGCGATCCTACTCCTGCTTCACCTAAAATGATTGCGTGCTCAGGGATCAAAAAGGCATCAGTTTCATTAGCCTGATTATTAATATTAAAAATTAATAACCTATTAAGTGATTCACTTAAATGACTGACAAAACTAACTGCTAGTTTACTTTGACCACTATTGTGGTCAACATAAGTGGCCAAAGCATATGGATCGATAAAATTATCTTTATTCATTTCTTCATTAAATTTTGCAATATTTGTTTCATCATCAAGTGCATAGAGATGCTGACGATCACAATCGGTATGACGTTCGTTAGAATCTAGTCCTTCGACTGCATCAGGATTGCCACAAGAAATATTTAGCTCATCATTAACTTTAGTAATTTCTATTATACTAATAAGGTATGAACCACGATGACCAATAAATGCCAATATCCGCCCGTTGTCTGATAATGATTGCGTAGTATCTAACGCGATAGGACCACCAATAGCCGGTATATTAAGCTGCTTGATCACAGCATCGGCTGGCTTTTGCGCATTTAGCAATGATGCAACACTAACCAATGAAAGCCACCCAGAGCCAAATCGCCGGTCAAAATTGGCGTTTGAAACTAACGCCATATCCTGACCTATGCCGGTAATTGAACTAGGTAATGGCGCGATAGCTGTCGGAAAATAAAAAGCACCTTTGGGTGGTAAAACTACCCCAAGTTCAGTATCAGCACATCCGCCAATCATAAATAGAGCCGCGTAAAACGCTAAACTCTGGCTGCGAAACATGAAACCAAATACCATGGTGGCAGCCTTGTAATAGTTCTGAGGCTGAACGACAAGCATCATAGCAAAAGTTTCTTAATTAAAAATTAATTAATCAATATGATTTTTAACTAGTTATTTTAAATGCAAACCTTGATCGCTTAATAAGCTAATAAAATTGCTTTTAAAACTATCACGGTCAAAATTTCTAGCATGTTTTTGAAGAATTTCAGATACATAAGAGCCAGAAGCTCGCAAGGTAAAAAACTTATCTACTGCATTAGAAAGGCTTTCTAATGTTTGTTCATTGAAAAGCACGCCAGTTGCCAAAGGCCCATCGGCAATCACTGTTTCACTACTACCACCGCTACCATAAGCAATTACCGGGCAACCTGCTGCCATGGCTTCAACCGGAATAATACCAAAATCTTCTTCACCAGGAAAAAGCAATGCTTCAGCACTAGCATATACATTACGTAATTCTGCTAAGCTTAACGATTTAACAAAACGAATATTTGAAGTTGCTATTTGTTTTAATTTATTTAGTTCCGGTCCATCTCCAATAACCGTAAGGTTAAATCCACGTTTACTGCACAATGAAACAGCTAAATCAATACGTTTATATGGAACCAATGCTCCAACGACAATAAATCCACTACGTGACTCAGCTGGTTGATTTGTAGAAAAATAATCAATATCTACAGGAGGATATATAACTTTTACAGAAAGATTCCACACTCTTTTAATGCGATTTTTTACAAATTCTGAATTCGCAATAATTATTTGGCCTTGATGAGATGTGCGAATATCCCAACGCCTTAAAAACTTAGCCAATATATGCGCCATCGGATTGGTAATTGCAGTGAACGGCAGCGCTGCTAAGTAATGAGGCATTTGGTCCCAAATATAACGCATTGGCGAATGTACATAGGCAATATGCACTTGATCTTTATTTGTGTGAACAGCTTTAGCGACACAGTGGCTAGTTGAAATAACCAAATCAAATTTACTAAGATTAAAACTCGCAATTGCTGCTGGGAAAAGCGGTAGATATTGGCGAAAACGTCGTGGCGCTAAAGGCAGTTTTTGGATCCAACTTGTATGTATCTTATGTGCAGCAAGTTCTGGGTGTATCAGTTTTTTTCTGCAAACTAACGTAAATATAGGTGCTTGTGGGAATAATCGCGCTATTTCAAGTAGTACTTGCTCTCCCCCTCTATGGGCAACAAGCCAATCGTGAACCAACGCAACTTTCATAAAAACTCATTAAACAATATGCAGTATCTTGGCCAGAAAGAAACCGCATGCTAGTTTTTCTAAATATGTTTTACAAAACATCATCACCTTGCTGGGCTTATTTTATAATTGCTGGTTTATTGCAAAGTTGTATTACTGCCGAGGACCCAAATACACCAAACCAACCGCACTTACCAATTGCCTGTTTACGTGTGCCAGTTATTGCTGCAGTAGATAAACCGATTGTTATTGATGCAAGTAGCTCTAAATACACTACTAGTTCAGGTATTACTTATATTTTTGAATTTGGAGATGGAACATCACCTTTACGTTCTAATGAGCCGTTAGTTCGACATATTTTTACACATGAAGGTCTATATACTATTATTGTTAGAGTCGTAGATTTCAGTGGTGCGCAAGTCGTAGCTCTTCAAGATATATCAGTTTTAAATGATTTGCCTGATCCACCAGATTACTGCAAACAAGATAATGATTGCCTCATTGGTGATGAATGTGAAGATGGTATTTGCTATAGCGTTGGTGGCGCTGTTGAGTGATTATTTTACTTTAGAAAAAAGCAATGCGTGCATAGATTTTTGATCTGCAGGAGTAAACTCATAAGCACTAAATTCGTTAGAACCGACCCAACGAAACTCACGAATATTAATAACTTGTGGTTCAGCATTACCAATATGACAACGATAAAGATGCAATTCAACAATGAAACCATCATACTCGCGTTCAGTAGAAGATAAGTGTTCTTCTACGCTTGCCTCTAAACCTAGTCGTTCTTTTAATTCACGTTTAAGGGCTACGTAATCACTTTCGCCTGGTTCAACTTTGCCACCTGGAAATTCCCATAATAATGGCAAAACAGCCTTTTGTTGGCGTTGGGTAATTAGATATCGACCGTTTCTGATTATCGCTGCGCTCACAACACGGATACGCTGTTTGACCACGACACAGCTCCTACAGGCAAAACGCGACACTCAATACATATTAAAAGAAGTTTTGTCATACCAAATACATCAAGCTAACTAAATTGACAAAAACTCTTATTTATAATCGGCAAGATATTAACTCAATAATTGGTGTTGATGCAAAACCTTTTAAATATAAAGTATGCTGCGATTAAACTTTTCAAGTCGCACGCACAACAATAGCACTACTTGAATATTAGTTTAGTCTTTCGTCTTAAGAATGTGTAGAGGTAACCATTTTCTGAAATTAAAGCTAGGGTATCGTTTTCCCAGATTACGTCATTAGCCATACGAGCGCCAAAAGCGGCAGCTTGTAAAGGACGACCGGTTTGAGCATTTAGCACCACTAGCCCATTGTCACCACCAGCAAATGCCAATAAATTTTCACGAGTAACCATTCGAGTAACAAGGCCTGAATCTAATTTTGTGCGATATACCAACTCACCATCTTTAAGTTTAAAAGCCCAAACAAAACCATTGCCATTACCAGCAATTATATTTTTACCACTAATGATAATACTTCTAATGGCAGGTATATCTCGTTGCCAGATGGTCTGACCATCACTTGGATTTAATGCAAATAATCCATCTTCATATGAAGCTACAAAAAGTTTTCCATCAGCTATGATTGGATCTGCATCAGCATCTAAAAAACCTTCGCCCCGCAAAGATAACGAACGCATCCAATGCTGATTACCATCTTTTAGGGCATAAGATGCTACATAACCATCAGAGAAACCTGCATAAATAGTATCGTCAACAACCAGTGGGCATGCATGCCCAACAATACTAATAGTGTTTTGCGGTGGACGACCAGTTGCCCATAAAATATCGCCTTTAAAAATATCAAGAGCAACAATACGATTGGTAGCAGTAGCTAATATCAGTTTTGTACCTGCAACTACTCCCGAAGCCCTAACATCACCACCAACGTCAGTTTTCCAAATCAAAGTTCCATTTGCCGCATTTACCGCTAAAACGTTGCCATCGCGGCTACCTAACACTGCAAGCTGACGATCGGTAAATGAAGCTAAATTTATCGTTGAGTCGGATGGATTTTTAATCTGAATCGTAGCTACAGCTGATGACCTCAATGAAACCAAAGGCACATCAACCAAGGTAACCGTAGATTCAAAGGGTATCCCGTATTTATAAACCCAAGAGATTTCACCGGTATCAAGATTTCTTGCTTCAATATTGCCATCGCCAGTACCCAAAATAACTAAGCCGTAGCGATGAGAAACTGCTGGTCGACCAAAACTAACAATAGATTTGCGAGCAAAACCGGTACGGACAACAGGTACCCGCCATTGCAATGAAAATATCGCCTTTTTCGATGGACGAATTTTAATAGCTGAACCATCAAGTTGTTCAGTTAGTTGAGCATCGTTTACAGCTATTGGTGGCCGTAACAATGCAGCTGCAAAAGTTAGTGCTGTAAAAAGTTGGCTCACGGTTCGGTCTTAGTTTCTTCGACAGTTTTTTTACCTTCTTCAAGTGAAGCATCTGCAGTTTCAGGATGACCTATTTTGGCGTAAAGTTCTTGAACTTTGGTCGAAAATGAAGAGTTGGGATACTCTTTTTCTATGCGAGCTAAAAGATTGCGCGCTTCTTTTATTTCATTTTTTTCAGCATGCAACCGCGCTAGTTGAAATAGTGCATGGTCTGCATAAAAATGCTTACTAGTACCCGTCAAATGCTGCCAAATTTTTAAAGCACCATCAATATCGCCTTTTTGCTCAAGTAAATATGCGCTGCGTTCGATAGCTAAAAAATATAAATTATCATTAGGTGTTAAGCTATTAACGAGTGTTTGTAGAATATTTAATGCTTTGTCTTGCTCACCAAGCTCAATATCGAGATCAGCTATGTAAAAACGTGCCATTTGTGCCACACCACTTGTGCCAAAGTTATCAACAACTTTTATAAAGGCGCTACGAGCACTTTGAGCACGATCTTCTTTTGATGCAAAAGTTGGAGGAGTGGCTGTAGGATCGGCTTTCTCTGCATTTTCAGCTATAGCTGCGTCTTTTATTTCAATGGCTTGCTTATATAACTTTGAAACTTCAAGGCGTTGACTATTAAGAAACTCGATACCTATCCAAACACCGACTATTGCTAAAATGACCAATAAAATCGGTATGATAACAGCCAAACGGTGGTTTCGCATCCACTTAAAGCTGCGATTAGCAGTAGCTAGGAATGCATCGTCTTTTTTAAGCAATTGCTTGCGAGTTTTTTTCTCTGCCACCTTTAAAACCCTCCAAGGCTTTGTTTTTCAGAGCATATTCATTTTTTAATAAAAACGTCTCTTACTGCAATGGGACCATGAATGGCAACGCGGTTCACATAAGTTCTTGCTAAATACAGATCACGAAATTACTTTCCCTATGGGTAGATAGTGGTATAGGGAACAGTCATAAAATTGACTAGCTCGCTTTTGGTAGCTTTAAAACTACCAAGGTTGTTTAATAAGCGATTCCTGGCTGCCTTTTTTTGTTTTGTATTTTAGGCGCTGGCTCGCTTTAGCGTAATGTGCTCAATGAGGGGAGCACATTAGCGCAAAAAATCTTTTAGTAAGCGAGCCCTAACGCTAGCGCGCCTATAGTGAAGGAGCGCCGAGACGACTCCATGACCCGTAAAATGATCGTTAATGCTATCGATCCAGAAGAGATCCGAATCGCCATCTTAAACCAGGGAATTTTAGAAGATTTTGACATTGAATCTAGAGGTGTCGAAAAAAACAAGGGCAATATTTATAAAGCTGTTGTTGCTGCGGTTGAACCTTCTTTAAATGCTGCATTTATTGATTATGGCGTAGATAAACAGGGTTTTTTAACTGCAAATGATGTTGACCCACGTCTTTACACTAATGAAGTCGAAGAAAAATCTTTTCGTATTAATGAATTGTTAAAACCTAAACAAAATATTCTCGTACAGGTAACTAAAGATGAGGTTAATCAGAAAGGCGCCGTACTCACAACCTACCTATCACTTGCTGGAAGATATGCAGTACTAATGCCTGGCTCAGAGCGCCATGGCATTTCTCGAAAAATTGAAGATGATGAAACTCGCAGACGTATGCGTGAAGCTGCCGCAATGCTTGATGTGCCAGATAATATGGGTGTCATCGTTCGCACGGCTGGCAAAGATCGCTCTCGCGAAGAATTAAATCGTGACCTCCAAATTCTTTTACGTTTATGGGGAAATATTAAATTAGAAGTAGAGAAAGCCTCAGCGCCAGCTTTAATTTTTAAAGAACAAGATGTAGTTATTCGAGCACTACGTGATTACTACCGAGACGATATCGATGAAATTGTGCTTGATAATGATGAAGCTTTTGACCGGGCTGATGAATATATGCACCTGGTTATGCCTGATAAAAAAAGTGTATTATCACGCTATGTTGAACGACGACCAATTTTTCACCACTACCGTATCGAGGAGCAACTTGAAGCACTTTATGCTTCAAAAGTCACCCTGCCCTCTGGTGGATCCCTAGTCATTGAATCAACAGAAGCTTTAGTATCGATTGATGTAAATAGCGGCAAACAAAAACTTGGCGCCCAAGAAGAAACTGCCTTCCAAACTAATATTGAAGCAGCTCGTGAAATCGCTAGACAAATTCGCTTGCGTGATCTTGGCGGAATAATAGTTATCGATTTTATTGATATGAACTCTCGAAGACACGAGCAGCGTGTTGAGCGAGTAATTAAAACTACTCTAGCTGACGATAAAGCACGTATTAAAGTTGGTCGCATCTCTCCGAATGGTACTTTAGAACTAACTCGTCAGCGTATTCGTAGTGCTTTAGAAGTCAATATTTTTAGGCCCTGCGATGTTTGCCATGGTACAGGTCATATACTTAAACCTGAAGCGCATGCTGTCGCCATTTTAAGAAAACTACGTGATCGAGCAGCTCGTGGTGATTTAAAAACGGCAAAAGTCAATATAGAACCTACAGCAGCGAATGTTATTCGCACTGATAAATGGGCGGCTCTGCAAGAAATTGAACAGAATTACAATGTTAGTATTGATATCGTAGTTGAACATAGCTACCAACCAGGCCAAGAAGACTTTACTTTTGAAACAGATCCAAATGTAACACCAATTCCTATTGAAGAGCCTAACTTCGGTCCTGCACCCCGTTTCATAGATGATGATGAAGATGGCTATGCAGATAATGAAGATAATGAAGATGATATCGATGAAGAGCTCGATGATTATGAAATTTGGTGCGAAGCAAGCAGAGAGGAGCAAATGGTGTATACACATAGCAATAATCGCGGCCACCGTCGCGATGCACACAATCGCAACAGAGATCGCAGCAGTGGCAGACTAACGACATCACGCAACAGTAAAGCGGCAAGCGATTTATTAGTTGGTGCTGATTTAACCACTGGGCTGCCTTCCTTTGAATTAATCGATCCTAGCGAATTGGGATTTGGTCCAGAAGGTCAACGAAATTCACACTATAGCCGACGTCAAAATAGCCGGGATGAAGATCGACATCGTCGTGGTCGTCGTGGCGGCAAGCGTAGACATCGTCCCTATGAAGACGGCACAGAAACAAAAACATCAAGAACATACAGAAATGCGCGTTCATCAAATATCAAGAAATCTAACAATGTTCGTGGTGCAACTAATAAAGTCGCAACAGCTACTACCCCAAAAAAGAAAAGTTTGCTATCGCGTCTAGCTTTTTGGCGTAAAGATTAGGTGATGTCCCTAATGAGTATCTTTTTTTTGTCTTGTTCTAAATTTAAGCCAAATAGGGGTACCACTAAAACCGTAACGTTTGCGTAAGGCATTTTGTAAATAGCGTTTATATGAATCACGAACATAATCGCTATGACTAGCAGTAAATATAAAGGTTGGCGGACGCACTAAAGGTTGTTGCACAAAAAATAACTTGGGACGTCTGCCGCGCTGAATAGGCGGTGGTGAATCGGCAATTACATCGTTGAAAAAGCGATTTAACTCACCGGTACCAATACGACGATGACGTTCTTGTTGAACTGTAGTAATTTTTTCTAGTAATTGCAGAACTCCATGGCCGGTTTTAGCAGAAGTGCGAATTATTGGTGCAAAAGAAGCAAAGACAAATTGTTGCGACAACGCATCATTAAATAATTCACTTTTCTCTTGGCCTTTAACCAGGTCCCATTTGTTAGCAACTATAATGACACCTTTGCCTCGCTCACTAGCTAAAGAGATAATACGGGCATCTTGATCAGATGGGGATTCGTTTGCGTCAATAACAATAACCGCAACATCAGCGCTTTCAATACCACGCATTGCCATCATTACTGAAAAACGCTCAATGCGAGAAACCACCGAACGTTGACGACGAATACCTGCGGTGTCGGTAAAAACAAATAGTTGGCCTTGATGTTCTAAAGTGCTGTCAATAGCATCGCGAGTTGTTCCTGGTATTTCACTTACGAGATGGCGCTCTTGCCCGAGAAGTCGATTAATAAGCGAGCTTTTGCCTGCATTAGGGCGCCCCACTACTGCCACACGAATTGGACCACCATGCCATTCGATTCTGGTAGGTGGCGTATCTTCAGTATCTTCTTCATTATTAACTGCAATTGGACCGTAGGCATTATCAAATTCAGCAGCCAAAGGGGGATCGAGGCGATCGATTATTTCATCGATAATATCACCTACCCCACGTCCATGCTCAGCAGACAAGGGCAAAACTTTTGTCATACCTAACTCATAAAACTCGGCCATGGCAATATCGCTATTGCTACCATCAATTTTATTGGCGATTACTAATGTTTGTTTACCTGAGCGCCTAAGCATATTGGCGACTTCGTAATCTGCTGCAGTTAAACCGCTGCGCGAATCTAACAAAAATAAAATCAAATCAGCTTCAGTTATGGCTAGTTGCGTTTGTATGCGTACGTTTTCAAGAATTTGGTCATTACTACGAACTTCAATACCACCCGTATCAACAATACGCAGCAAACGTCTCTCGATTTTCGCTTCAGCGAAAAGTCGGTCACGAGTAACACCAGCTTGATCATCAACAATAGCTGTACGTCGACCAATTAAACGATTAAAAAAGGTGGATTTACCAACATTAGGTTTGCCAACAATGGCGATGAGAGGGATACGTTTTACCACGAATCACCTCTATGATCGGGATTATACCCAAAACGCTGCACTTCGCGGTCTTTATCGCTCCAGTTGGTGGCCACTCTTACCACTAAGTGTAAATAAACTTTGCAGCCTAACATCGCTTCAATAGCTTGGCGTGCTTCTTGACCAAGCTTTTTAATTTGTGTGCCTTTTTTGCCAACAACAATTCCCTTTTGCGATTCACGCTCGACATATATACAGCCTTCAATGCGTACTAGACCTGAACCATCATCACGGCGTTGATCATCAAAACTTTCAATCATTACTGCAGCAGCATGCGGGACTTCAGCACGTAACTGCAATAACATCTGCTCTCTTATTAATTCGCCACACAAAAAACGTTCTGCTTGATCAGTATGTAAATCTCGATCAAATAATGGTTCGCTTTCGGGCAGAGCATCGATTAGTAATTTTAACAATTCATCAAGACCATCTGAGCTTAAAGCAGAAATTGGCACCAAAGCTGTTGGTGATAAAGTCTCGTTGTAAAGCGCAATCCATGGCAGCAATAAATCTTTACTCAAGATTGCATCAATTTTATTAAGGGCAACAATTAATTTGCCACCTTTATTACCAATGACTTTTAAGGCTTCGCGGTCAGCATCATTAAGTTTAGCAACACCACTACTGCAGTCTACGACTAGTAAAGTTACATCAGCACCATCAATAACCGTACTAGCAGTGCGTCGCATGCAGCGTCGTAATACTGATGTGGCTTGAACTATGCCTGGAGTATCAACCAAAATCATTTGCACATCATCGCGGTTAATAATGCCCTGAATGCGGGTGCGCGTGGTTTGTGGTTTTGGGCTTACTATTGCTACTTTTTCGCCAATTAGTTGGTTGATTAAAGTTGACTTACCCACATTTGGGCGACCTACTAAGGCAATAAAGCCAGCACGAAATTTAGGTTTCATTTGTTCCATTCTTTTTCTAAAACAACGCGTGCGCTTGCAGCACAAGCTTGCTCGGCAGTCTTTTTATTAGAACCATGCCCTTGGCCATAAACTTTGCCTGCAATAATTACCTCGCAAACATAGACGCGAGCGTGTGCTGGCCCAGCGGTAGATACGACCACATATTTTGGTGGTTTTTTTATTCCGTGAGCATGACAAGCTTCTTGCAGAGCGGTTTTGTGGTCATTAATACCAGTAGCTTGCTGCATAGCACGCTTAAGTAACGGCAAAATACAACGTTTTGCTGCAGTAAAACCACCATCAAGAAAAATGGCCGCAACCAAAGCCTCAAAAACATCAGCAAGAGTACCATCAGTATTAGATACATCTTTTTGGCTTTGAGCAATACGAAGCATAGTACCTAGATTAAGCTCGCGCGCCAATGCCGCCAAAGACTCGCGCCTAACCATTTGTGAGCGGCGGCGACTTAACTCGCCTTCATCACTATTGGGCGTGTTTAGATAAAGCAATTGACTTGCGATTAAGCCGACTACAGCATCGCCAAGAAACTCAAGACGCTGATTATCTGCACCGAGTTCAGGGTGCTCATTAGCAAAGGTAGAGTGGGTCAAAGCTTCAAGCAACAACTCAGGATGCTTAAATCGATAGCTTAAACTTTGCTCTATGGGGGTGTTGAAGTTCATAAAATTTCAAATACCATAATTTGGTAGTTTATTTTTAGCACGCTAATAAATGATTTCTCGCAATGCTCGAAATAATGAAAATAAACATGCTTACAGTTAATTAGAGCATGGCTATATAGCTGAGGCTTTAAAAAATTGAAAACCAAAAGAGACAATTACTGGTGTGATATCTCTGTTCTACCTTGAGGTAGTCTTTATTTGACAGTGTAGGACTCAAAATACGGTGCACTCAAAATACGGTGCCAGACACCACTAACATGCTGTAATATAAGATAAATTTCTTTACAAGGAAAAACCTCTGAAATATATATGGATATCTAAAAAATTACCTCAGGCTCTAATCTTAAAGTCGGTAGGAGTATTGGTGAACTTGGTGTTCATGTTTATCACATTTTTGTTACACTGCTTCTATATTCACTTGCCGAATTGCTACAAAATAGCGCATTATTAAAGTATTTTTAAGTTGTTTCTGTAGTCATAGAATTCAAGGAGCGCAATAAAATGAAGGCGCGCTTTGTGGGCACGCTGATTAATAAAAAGTTCGATACTGATAAGCTCGAATTTCCTACTCAAATAGAACCTGTGGCACCTCACTTTCTTGCCAACTGTGATCTACTTCGCCGTAGTGTGACTAAATATGTCATGCCGTTGAGTATGCTAAATCGCGTTTTATTTGCGTTGGCTGAACACTATGGTCCGCGGCCTGATGCGATTACTTTGTGGTCCCATTATATTACGCACTATTTTGATTCTCCTGACCTTGTGCTTTTTTGCGACCACCGACAGGCCAGACGAATTCGCTATAAAATTAGAGTGCGCCACTACTTAGATCGTAAATTATCTTTTACTGAAATAAAAAAGCGTATTAAACCGTCATTTACTGAAAAATTTCGACAGACAAAAGAATTCATGGCTAGTGCGCTTAATAGTGAAGAAATCGAATTATTTAATCAAATGACATTTCCCCGTCAAATTCTACTAATACCACAGCTGTCAATGGAGTTTAGACGGTTAACATTGCTAGGCCGTAACACTATTGAGCGTATCACTTTTGATCGAAATCTCTGTTTTAAAAATGACCAACGCAGTCATTCTATCGACAATGTGGTAATTATTGAAGTCAAACAAAAACGTGCATGCCGCTCTACTTTTGCTTTACAGATTTTACGAAAATATAGTTTGAGACCCACTTCGGTAAGCAAATACTGCCTCGGTATACTTGCACTTAAAGATGGGCTTCAACCTCTGCGATTACGAGAGCAGTTGCGTATTGTAGAAAGGGCAAATCATGATTGAATGGTTTGGTTTTCAAATGCTACTTGACCCTAAAGATTTCGGTAAATTAGTACTACGTCTTGTGGTTGATCTTGGAGTTGTGGCCGTCATTGTTCGTGGTGTTTATTTAAGAACGTCACAACGTCGTGATATCGCTTTTTCTTGTGTACTACTTAACATCATCACGTTTTCTATTTGTCTATTGTTACGCAAAGTGCCGGTAGAGCTAGGTTTTGCTCTCGGCTTATTCGGTGTATTTAGTATATTGCGTTATCGCACTGAACCTATTGGCATTAAAGATTTGACTTACCTTTTTGTGCTTATTGGTGTAGGCATGCTCAATGCGGTTGCCAATAAAAAAATTAGTCTGCTTGAACTTGCTTTTATAAATCTTACGATAATTTCTGCAACCGCCCTACTCGAAATTGCTCCTTTTATGCATCGCAAAGATTCGCGCTTATTTATTTATGATAACTTAGCATTGCTAAAACCCGACAAGCATGAAGACATGCTTGCTGACTTACGCCAGCGTACCGGACTTGATATTACCAATTTTCGTATTAACGACGTCGATATGATTAGAGAAGCTGCGCAAGTAACGGTTATTTACAATTTGATTTCAGCTAAAAAGACAAAAACAACCCATGCGACCAAAGCAGCTAAAGAAGGATAAGTATGAAACGAGCAATTATGATATGTTTCATAATGCTCGTATCTTCGCGAGTTGTGCTGGCAGCTTCTGGCACTGAAACAGAAGGTTGGTTTGAACTAAAGCTACAACACAATATCATTTCTAATGCTGCTATTAGTCTATCAGCTCAATTTCGTCTTGATGAAAAAATTTCACACATCAGCGCTGGCATCATCGAGAGCGAAGGTGAATTTCGTTTTTTTAAACATTTATCAATTGCTGCAGGATATCGCTTTGCTCATAATCGCCTAAAAGATGACGGTTATGAACCAGTGCATAGAGTTTATGCCAATATTAGTGGACGCTTACCATTAGATTATTGGCGATTAAAATATCGCCTGCAAGCGCAGAATCAATGGGATTGGACTAGTAAAGGAGTCCGTAAAGACAAAACCACGCTGCGCAATCGTATAACTATTGAATATAAAATAAACAAAACCATTCGGCCTTATATCGCCGTAGAACATTTCTTGCCCGTTGATACCTATAAAAATCATTTAACCAACAAGTGTTGGTTTACTATTGGCACAGAACTACAAATAGCTGACGCCCAAATCGAGCCATTTTATCGTTACGAACTTCCGTTTGAAAATCCTAATGACCCAGTTATACATATTATTGGTATCTCTATGCAATTTGAACCTTTGCTAAGCCAAAAATAGTATCCATATAAATACACAAAACAGTTAAACGAATTACTGCCCTTGGCTTGCATATTAAAAGATGGTGGATATATTTAATATCTAATATATTGCTACTGAGTTTGATCAATATACCCTTGCTGCAGCATTACTTGAAAATCGGTTACCAGCTTGGGCAAAATAGTATTGCGAAGATATTCACGTTCTTGCTGCCACACTTCTGCATCAACATAAGGATCTTCTATGATTATTGGCTCAATTAAAGTTGCCCATTTATCGAGTTTTGCTTGTAACACCTTTTGATCGATTAAGGCCATCAGTTCTTGACTTATTTCAACAAACCGTTGCCATCGGGTTGCAGCTAATAGATTAATAAGTTTGTCACACCCTGATGGAACTAAATATGTTAATTCAGCATCGTCTAACCACGCAGTTATTGGTTCACAAGAAGCAGGTTTGACATTCCAATTTGGTATTGGAGAAGCCGCACCCCAACCTATTTGAGGGTCAATGTAGGGGTCATGTTCAACCAAGGCATTATCGAGATCCCAAGGTATAAGATGAAAACGCGATTCTGTCCCATCATCGTGATACCAATAAACATTATGACAGGACATAGCGACACAATCAGGAAGAGCACAGGTATACCAAGCAGTAAAACCATCCCAATTTTTAATAGCGCGATCAACTGCTATATAGCGGAGCAACTCGTCAATATTAAGCCATGCGGCCATATCAGTTGCAAATGTCTCGGCGCTTACTTTATTTAATGCAACCGTCATTTTGGTAAAGTCTGATATATCACCCTCGTCTTCGTTGGTGGTAAGAGCAGTACGTATACTACTTATATAATCTGGATTTACCCCTTGTTGATTTGGCAAATAGTAAACTTTAGGGTTAGGCCATATTTCTTTATAGAGATTGCCATCACCTGGTTTTGGAAAACGAAAGTGCGTAAAACGTCCGTCTATTTCTTCAATAGCAATAAAGAGGCCCATTAGTTGGCCGTTAATAAAAAGCTTAGCTGGAACGGCGCGTGGTGCAATAACGCCAAAATCATTAAAGAGCTGATAACTTAATAGGTCACGTAACCAAGTTGTTTCGCTTAAGTGGGCATGCAAATTTAAGCGCTTAAGTTTGGCAAATCTTTTGTTTTCATCATATAAATCAAATTTAAATTTATATGAAAGTTTAGCACAATAACTATCACGAATACGCACTAATTCCTGTTGTTCTGTTGTTGCTGCAGTGCTGGTAGATGTTTCTTGGGCTGATTGCCAGCAATTAAACAAAGTGCCTATTGCACCTTTATGACGAAAACCAATGTGACCTACTTGTTCATCGACTTTATACCCTTTAACTTGTAGCTCTGCCGGACGATATTCTTCATCGAGACCATGCTCTTCGATATGTTCCCAATCACTTTCAGCAATTGTCACGTGGTATTCAAGCACTTGGATTGGGTTGAAAATATCTTCAGGGTCAAGTTCTGGTCCCGGATTAAACATATCTTCAATATTATAATCTTGACCGTTATCAACAGGACGCGTACAGGCGCTGATTATAAATAACATTAAATAAAACATTGAATAGGAAATTTTTGAAGACATAGAAATCACATTACCCTACAGAAAACTTAATTGACTTTTATTTAAGCTCATAGCAACGAATTTATTGCTTAAATTATTCTATAAAATTATCACAAATACTAATGAGTTGACAATAAAATTATTAATGACCAGAACTTATTATGGCTGTTGTTAATGAATAGGTAAAAACACTCATAAAAGTTAGATTGAAAAAAATAATTATTTCTGATGAGGTAATAATTTTTTTATGCTAAAATAGGCACACCAAATTACTCATAACTCTATTATTAATTTTAGCATTATCATAAAGCAACAATAACTAATAGCAACAAAACTTCTGTCGAATAATGAAAACGAATTAGGTTGGTACTTAATAAGTTTTCTTACGGGCTCTCTCTTTATTGGAGGTCCTCATGTTATTCGCAGGGTTTAGCAAAGCTCTCATCGCTGTATCAACTGTAACTATTGTTACTGGCTTTGGCTATTGTGGCTATTTTCAATACTACCAGCCAAGACCTTCGCCTGCTATCCCAGAACCTCAAACATTATTCATCACCGAAGTCGCACAAAAAACTCTCTTTGCCGAAACCACCAGCGATAAAGTTTAAGTGTATTGCCCTAACGCTGGAGGTTGTGATGGCAAATCTCACAGCAAATGGGCTGTTGCAGATGCTGTTAATTTCTTTGCAGCGGCTGTTGTTTTTGGTTCAATGAATTGGACCAGCTCTGGCAATGATAACAATGACGAAAATACTCTTTATGTAAAAAGTGCTGGGCTAGCCTCTCAATTTGCCAATGAATTTATACGCCAATGGCATGACCTTAAGGATATTAAAGAATGCAGTAATGTCACGGTTGAGGGAGCAGACTCATCGGTTTGCAATGCTGCTAATGATTGCTCGATTAACTGCGAGAGTGGCTCTTGTTGTGATGGTGTCGATAACGATTATGATGGCTTAATCGACCTCCAAGAAGAATCATGCGCTTGCGCTGATGGTGTCGATAACGATGGCAATGGTTATATTGATCTAGACGATTTCGCTTACCAAAAAGACCCCGAACAATAAACAGACATAAACATTATATTGGCCAAAACGACAAATCAATACCAAGCAATGCGATCGTAAATCACACTATCTTGTATTATTTTTTTTATATTATACTTATATTAATATATTTATAA